>JALSLS010000417.1 GCA_026988195.1 Methylomonas sp. | reverse complement strand
ATGCACTCGCGAAGAGTTATTAACTGAATGTGGCTTAGATACCCAAGGGATTCTAAGTTCTATTGAAACATTTTGTGCCTAACCTTTTAATGTAGGAGCGTCCGCCCTCGGCGCGAAGGTAATTGAACTTTTCAGAGAAAAGAGCATTATTTTAATCGCGCCGACTAGTGCATGGACAGATATTTGCTCCTGCAATATCTGCATTCACTACATCCATGTAGATTATGCATGTAGGTAGAGCAATGCACTAGGGCAGGAAGCCCGTAGGTAGAATAATGCAGGAGCTATTATCGAGGAGCAGCGAAGCGGTGTGCCGAGGGCGGACACTCCTACAAAGCATTACACTAAAGATGCTGAATAGTTACCCTTAAAAGTTTGAGGTGTTACTTTAAGGCCTGCTCTATTTGCCTACCTCGTCCCTCCATTACTTTTTTAAGCTGTTTAGAGTCATCAATTAACTTAGGAATCTTACTCAAAGGTACTGTCGTTAACCCTACTGAAAACTCGGATTCCCCAGACTTCTCTATCTTTTTTTGTTTCTGAAAAGAAAGGGTACTAATAGGTTTTATTTCAGATAATTGACTGTTATATTGAGGATCATTTTGATCAGAGTAATGAGTAACTCCCTTTTTGTCTACCCATTTAAATACTTTAAGATCAGTATTTTTTAATGCCTTGTGCCTGGTATTTTGACTGAAAAAATCATGGTTTAAGGTTCCAATATCCATTTTAAACAGCCTATTTCCATCAGGGCCTTTAATAAAAAAAGGGGCAGCGCAAGCTACAATAATAATCAAAATTAATAATTTGATAAATATTTTCATACCAAATAATGCAAGCTCATTAAATTATAATAATATTCATCAGTATAGATATACTTCGCGCGGTCACGGATGCGGAATTTATAAGCTGCTGATTTTTGTCGATAGCAAGGTGCTGAAACAGGCGCATAGCAAGCTACGCAACTGTTTCAGCACCGCAGCTATTGGCAAAAACTCAGCGGTTAGAAATCTGCAGTCGTGACCGCGCGAAGTATATAATAAAGTGAAATACAAATCGCCTTATTTTTAAGCAACTACATATTATGCTAGAAATTATTCAAATTCCGGTCTTAAATGATAATTATATTTATATAATCCACGAGCCAAGCAGCAAAAAAACGGCTGTAGTTGACCCTGCAGTTGCCTCACCTGTTTTAGATGTTTTAAAACAAAAAAAATGGTCTTTAGATTACATTTTAAATACTCACCATCATCATGACCATATTGGTGCTAACCTAGAATTAAAAAAGGTAACCCACTGCCAAATAATAGCCGCTGATGCTGACCAACATAGAATCCCCGGCATTGATAAAACGGTTAAACAAAATGATGAGTTTATGTTGGGAAATGAAGTTTTCAAAGTTATTGAAACACCAGGCCATACATTAGGCCATATAATCTTCTTTTTTTACAAGAGCGATTTATTATTTTGTGGTGATACACTTTTTTCTATGGGCTGCGGACGTTTATTTGAAGGCTCTGCAGAACAAATGTGGCACTCATTACAGAAAATCAAGGCCTTACCTAAACAAACAAAAATCTTTTGTACTCACGAATATACTCAGGATAATGGAGCATTTGCCCTATCACTTGAGCCTAAAAACCAAAATTTACAGCTAAGGGTACAACAAGTAAAGCAGCTAAGAGCACAAAACCAGCCAACAATTCCCAGCACTTTAGAGCAAGAAATAAAAACCAACCCATTTCTAAGAGAAAATAGTATTGAAATACAACAATCGATTAATATGCAGGGGCAACCTACAATCAAAATATTTAAAACGATTAGAGAGTTAAAAGATAGTTTTTAATTCTCAAGACTTTTACATTTATTTGGTTACCCATGAGCTTCAGCCGTATATAACACACTAGGTCCACGTCATACCAGCAGGGACTGCTGGTATCCAGTGTATAGGGACATACGACCTGGATAATTAACTTATACTTGTATACCAACCACCTAAATAATTCCCTCGCCCTAGCATCACTGCCATTAAGTTAAGATCACAGGTAGGATGTGCTGACGATAGGAAGCGCATCGTTTACAGCTGATGCGCTTCCTATCGTCAGCACATCCTACAGCAAATTGCTTAACTTAATGGCAGTGTCGTTCCAGCGCGGGAACAATGGGGGCGTGGATTAACTTTACGGTGGAAAGTATTTATCCGCGCCCTCTATAAGGAGGCACGCCCTGTTCTGGAACCCAAACACCTTTTGGGATTTCGCCTTGTGCAAAAAAAACATCAATAGGAATTCCGCCTCGTGGGTACCAATATCCGCCAATTCGCAACCATTTTGGCGAAATTTCTGCTATTAATCGACGACCAATACTGACTGTGCAGTCTTCATGAAAGGCACCATGGTTTCTAAAAGAACCTAGAAATAACTTTAATGATTTACTTTCGACTAAGTGAGTTGAAGGAATGTAATCAATCACCAAATGTGCAAAATCTGGTTGCCCAGTCATGGGACAGAGCGAAGTAAATTCTGGTGCCACAAAACGCACCATATAATCAACTTCGGCTTGTGGGTTCTTTACACTTTCTAATACCGCACCTTCAGGGGTGTCCGGCAGTTCTGTTTTTCCCCCTAGCTGTTGTAGGTCTTGATAAATATTAATTTCACTCATTCATTAGCCTTTTAATTTTTAAACCTTTAGGAACGTGTATGGAATAACTTCCCGAAATTATAACGTAGGATTTTTGTTTCATGCTCGTTCTTTAAGAACGAGGGTAGTAATCAATACTATACCCTGGCTCTTCATGGTTATTACAAAAGTCAGCACTAACCCATAAATTAGCGATAGCAGCTAACTGATTATCTAGGTATATCAAAGGAATCGTATTACGCTCCCAAGGAGGGATTCCTTTTTCTTGATATAATTTTTTTAGTGTATGCCGCCCTTCTCTACCGACTAGCCTTATTTTCTCAGCGCCTTGTCGAAACCTTACATTGACTTCCGCGATCTCCCATTTTCTCTTTGAGAGGCCCTGTTCTGAGTCAACAATTGTTAGTATTGCACCATTACCAAGTGTTATTTGTTTTAGGCCTGTCTGCCATTGCTGGTTAATAGCCACTAGCTGTTGCTCAAGTTCTTTCCCTTTTAAACAAAATAGTTTATCTCTGTACCGTCTAATACGATACCCTTCCCCTTTAAGCTCAGGATTTCTTGATTCTGTAGCTTTAATAAGCTCATTTAGAATACAATGGATTACGCTCTCTGCTGGCATTCTTAATTGGTTAAACTTAAACCATTGCCTAATACCTAAGCTTTGCATATAACTATCATGCTCAATTAACTTGGCAATATTAAGGGTATGATCAGCCTTGTTTATTATTTGACTTAAAAAGTCTTTTGATACGTCTTCCGATAATTGATGTGCATTAGCACAGTGTCGGGCTGAACGAGCCACCGTTTTATCCAAAGCGGGCCATTTTTGTTTTAACTTGGGGACTATCTCATTTCTTAAAAAGTTTCGATCAAAATCATTATTTTTATTACTAGGGTCTTCAACCCAGGACAATTTATTGCTTATTGCATAGTCATAAATATCCTGCTTTGATACATCTAACAAAGGGCGGCACATTCTCCCCTTGCCAAAAGGAATTTCTACTGGCATCCCAGAAAGACCTTGTACCCCAGCCCCTCTAAAAAGTTGCAATAACACTGTTTCAAGTTGATCTTCTCTATGCTGCGCTAACAAAAGCACGCCCTCCGCCTCAAGCAATGGCTTTAATGCTTGATAGCGCGCATCTCTCGCAAGTTCCTCTATGCTTTTACCGGAAACATCATCAATTATGACTTTAATAATTTTAAATCTTACCCCTAAGTTTAATGCGACAAGCTGACAGTGCTCCCCCCATCCGTCGGCCTCCACTTGCAGACCATGATGTATATATACAGCTATTATTTTGGATTTTAAATCAGGGTTTGATGCGATTAGGTGTAATAAAACATGTGAATCCACACCTCCACTATAAGCAAGGATGATTTGTTCAATGTTCGTTGGTAATAATGAAGTTATATAATCAGGTTTCAGCATATTAAACGAAAAAGACCGACGAAAGCCGGTCTTTAAAATAAAGTGTGGTATAAAGGAATGTGCATGAAATAACTTCCCGGTTTCTAACTTGTCTTTTTGCTCCAGATGGAATGATCTCATTCGTTGCGTAGCTTGCTATGCGCCTCATGAGATCATTCCACCTGAAACAAAAATCCTACGTTATAATTTCGGGAAGTTATTCCATACACGTTCCTAAATATTACTTAGCAACCTCTTCAGAAAATGACCCGTATCGCATAATCCGTTGATAACGTTCATCGACAATGTCATCCATATCTATTTTTTTCAATTCGTCTAAATGCCTAATTAAAGCTTCTCTTAAGCTTAAAGCTACTTTTTGGTAATCTCGGTGCCCACCACCCACTGGCTCACGCACCACCTCATCCAGAAAACCCTCCTCTCTCACTCTGTCAGACGTTATTCCCATAGCTTCAGCCGCCAACTCAGATTTCTCAGTACTTTTCCATAAAATAGATGCACAGCCTTCTGGGGAAATAACAGCATAAGTGCTATATTCCAGCATAATCAATCTATCACCTACACCAATTGCTAGAGCCCCACCAGAACCTCCTTCTCCAATCACAACACAAATAACCTGAGTTCTTAATCTGGACATCTCAAACAGGTTTCTAGCGATTGCTTCACTTTGTCCACGCTCTTCTGCACCAATGCCAGGGTATGCCCCTGGTGTGTCAATAAGACAAATAATAGGCAAACCAAATCGTTCCGCCATCTTCATAACACGTAAAGCTTTACGGTAGCCCTCAGGACGTGGCATTCCAAAGTTACGGTGTATTTTCTCTTTAGTATCCCTTCCTTTTTGATGACCAATAACAACAATAGGCTGCCCTTCAAGTTTAGCCAGCCCACAAACCAGTGCTTGATCATCCGCATAAGCCCTATCTCCATGTAATTCATGGAAATCAGTAAACATATGCTCAATAAAATCTAATGTATAGGGGCGTTCAGGGTGTCTTGATAATTGAGAGATTTGCCAATCAGATAAATCAGAAAAAATTGAGGCAGTTAATGTCTCACTTTTTTCTTCTAGCTGTTTTAGCGTATCGGAAATATTAATATCATTATCAAACTCCACCTTACGAAGCTCTTCAATCTTCGCTTCTAATTCAGCGATAGGTTGTTCAAAGTCTAGAAATTTTAGATCCATAGATACCAGGGGGATAAGTTTATTGTAATAGAGTAATTTTATAGAAAAACAAAAAAAAATGCTCAATAATTTATCAAAATATTGGAAATTAAGTAAATTGATATTCAAATAGACATAAAACCCAACACATCAGCAGAATTAGAGCGGATAAAGTGCTGTTGAATAAATCAAATACTTTATTCAACAGCAACAGCAACAGCAACAGCAACAGCACTACTTTCTAGTTGATTGAAAACTTCCATGCCGGCCATTAATATGGCTGGGAAAATTATTTTGAGTTTTATTTAAAATACTCAGAATCACTTTGTTGATTTGTATTAGAGTTTTCAGCTCAAACGGTGGTACTAAGACTTTCTATATCAATAGCCTCATCATTGGTTCCTTTTGCTAATATTCTGATTTCGTCAGTAACAACTACAAGCTCTCACTATTGTTTACCTGTTTCAGCAGCTTCAAATTTGATTTGTCAACAGTAACCTATAAGCTACTTTTTATTTTCCGCCTTAACATAAGCAAAAGTGTTAATACAATGGATCCCAAAATAACAGCGATAGAAACTAATATATTATTGAGTAACTCAGGTTGTAAGATTAAAACACTGCCTAAGCTCAGCATCATGCTACCTGATAGTAACTTTAATAACCGACCTTCTGTTTCTGATAATTTTTTTTGACCTAAGGTTACTGTAAATAACACCACAATAAATAACAAAGGGATAATATAAACAACATTATAAAAAGCTAGATACCCATAATACTGAGCATCAGTTAAGCCGTTTAAGGTAAGCACTCGGGTATAAACCATAGGTAAACCAGCAGTGCATAGCAATTCATAACTATTAACTGTAATAGCTAAAATAATCGTTGCTACAATCATCGTTAACCAACTTCCCCTTTGAGTGAGTATTCTAATTCTGGCGAATAATTTACTTTTAGCCGAATCTGACAGTGATAAAGAAACACCCTGCTTAAAATAAAAATAATCTTTGATATTGATACTGCCAAACACAATCGCAATAATACCCGCCGTAGCAGTGATCAATGCTAATTGCTCGGTCATCAAAAATAAATTGAGCCAAGCACTCATAAATAGAAAATACATAAGACCAGAACACAATACAAATGTGCATCCAATCACTAGCATCCTTAAACGGCTACGCTGATGTACCATCAAACTTAATAAAAAGAATAAGATAAAAAAGGCACAGGGGTTAAATGCATCCAACGATGCAATCAATAAAGTAAAAACAGGTAAGGAAAGGCTCTGATAGTGCATTGTTCCAAAACCAGGAATATTAAACCATTCTTGCCTTTTTACTTCCTCAGGCTTGATTTGCTGATGGCAACTTAATAGTTTTTGCTCTAATTCCTTTCCTGTAGAGTCTACCTTATCAAAACCCACTACCATTTGATTACAAAATATAAATGCTGGGACTGAATTTGCAGTTTGCTGTAAATCACCTGCCATCTGCACATATCGTTGTTGATTTTCTTTGCTCCCGACCAGGTCATAACTTTTTACAGTTAACCAAGGGTAGGTCTTAGCCAAACTATTAATAAAGGGTTTAGACTCCATACAATGTGGGCAATATCTTGACCAAAAATAATGTAAAGTGACTGTATTTGAATGGTTTTTTCTGTCTTTATTTCGGCGTAAGCATTAAAAGATAAAGTAATATTTATTAATACGAATAGTCCAAAAATAATATTAACTATGCTTATTTTACGGGTAAAAAAATAATCTGAATTACCGCTTATTTCGTAAAAACTCCGCATCATCCAATGCCTTTAAATGTTGTAATTTTTGAGAAATTTTTATTTCTAAGCCTCTAGGGACGGGGTGATAATACCGTGTACCAGCCATTTCATCAGGAAAGTAATTTTCCCCTGCCGCATAAGCTTCAGGCTCATTATGAGCATAGCGATATTCCTTTTTATAGCCCAAAGACTTCATTAATTTAGTAGGGGCATTCCTTAAATGGTTTGGCACACCAACACTGCCGCCCTGCCTTACATCACTCATTGCCTGATTGTATGCCATATAAACAGCATTGCTTTTAGGTGCACAAGCCAGATAAATCACCGCCTGAGCTAATGCCAGTTCACCTTCAGGGCTGCCCAAGCGCTCTTGGGCTTCCCAAGCGTTAATGGTAATTTCTAATGCTCTGGGGTCTGCATTGCCGATATCTTCTGAAGCCATTCGAACAATTCTTCTGGCAAGGTAGGCTAAATCACAGCCTCCATCAATCATACGGCACAACCAGTAGAGTGAAGCATCTGGTGAACTTCCTCTCACTGATTTGTGTAATGCAGAGATTTGGTTATAAAATTCCTCACCCTGATTATCAAACCTTCTGAAACCACCCGAAAGAACTTCTGTGGCAATATCTTCCGTTATTTCATCACTGCCTTTTGCCGTAGCCAGTTCGACAGAAATTTCTAATAAATTAAGTAAGCGCCTTGCATCACCATCAGCCGTACTGGCAAATTGCTGTTTCAGTGCCTCAGATATTTTTATTTTTGAATTGGCTATTCCTTTTTCCTTATCCATTAAAGCTTTATTAATCACCTCAATCAAATCATCTTGAGTTAAAGCGTTAAGCACATAAACCCTAGCTCTTGATAATAAAGCATTGTTCAGTGCAAATGATGGATTTTCTGTGGTCGCCCCTATAAAGTAAAAAGTACCATCTTCAACATGGGGTAAAAAGGCATCTTGTTGCGATTTATTGAACCGGTGGACTTCATCTACGAATAAAACCGTTTGCTTATTGTGCTGTAACTGAGCTTTCTTAGCCTCTACTACTGCTGAACGTATATCTTTAACACCTGCTAATACGGCAGAAATTGATATAAACTCTGCATCAGAATGTTTAGCTATCATACGCGCTAAAGTCGTCTTACCCGTCCCTGGCGGCCCCCAAAAAATCATCGAATGCAACCTGCCTGAACAGACTGCTTCATATAAGGGTTTCCCTGGGTTTAAAATATGTTTTTGACCAATATAATCATCTAATACGACCGGGCGCATTCTATCAGCCAATGGCTTACTAAAGTCATCAAACATTAAATCAACTCACTAATGTATTTAGTTTTCAAATACATCAACACCAGCAGGTGCTATAAATTCAAAAAGGAATTTTTCTAAGGGGGGGTTTACCTTAACCTTGGTAAAATAAATACGTGTTAATTGCCCAAAATTATCACTCAGTTCCATTCCACCTAAGACACCATTATCGAGCCCTATTAAAATATACTTAAACCCACTCTCTTCATTTTTAGGGACTAATTTAATCCAGAGCAAATCCTCATCTACCCCTTGTTGCTGTAATATAAAATTTTGTTCCAGCTCTATCTCACCACTTAATAATAAGGCTGGCGTTGATCCTAATGAGTCATCTAATTTTTTTATGGTCACCTGTTCTAAATCGGCATCATAAAACCAAACTTTGCCGACACTAGAAATAATTTCTTGAATAAAGGGTTTTTTATAACTCCAACGAAACTTGCCAGGTCTACTTAAATAAAACTTCCCTTCACTGCTACTATCAGCTTGCCCATCTTCATTTAAAGTAACTTGCTTAAAATCTGCGGTTAATGTGGCTGTTGAAGCTAAAAATGATTTTAATTGTACTATTGGAGATTGCTCTGCATTCGCAGCCAAAGATACCATTAAAAGTACAATGAATGATGAATATTTAATTATTTGTAGTCGCATAAAATTAGGTTAATTGGATGTAAGACAAATTCAACTCTAAAGATTTAAAAAGTCAAAATAGAATGTATACACCTTAAATAACCAAGGATTATCATTCCCACCCAGGTTGTCAATATCATTAAGTTAAGCAATTTGCTGTAGGATGTGCTGACGACAGGAAGCGCATCAGCTGTAAACGATGCGCTTCGTTCCTCAGCACATCCTACCTGTTATCTTAACTTAATGGCATGACGCAGGGTGTAGGAACTCTTTTTATCTCGGCTAATTAGGGTTTTTAGTGTTAATCCTTAGATCTATCGCTCTAAGATATCAAGTCCAGCCTCATCTGAGACTCCTCGTTTACCGTCAAGTTCCCCTTGCTTCAAACCTGTAAAATCAAATAACTCAGTATCCGCCATTTGAGAGGGGGATATATTCTGCAAACTTGAAAAAATGGTTTCCAGCCTTCCTGGGAACTGCTTATCCCAACCATTCAGCATCTCTTTCATTGCCTGACGTTGCAAGTTTTCTTGTGACCCACATAAATTACAGGGAATAATTGGAAATTGCTTGATCTGTGCATATTGAGCAATATCTTTTTCTTTGCAGTAAGCTAAAGGCCTTATCACTATATTTTGCTTATCATCACTTAAAAGCTTTGGAGGCATAGCTTTTAGTTTTCCAGAAAAAAACATATTAAGAAAATAAGTTTCTAAAATATCATCTCTGTGGTGACCTAACGCTATTTTAGTTATTTCATTCTCTTTAGCAAAGCTATATAAAGTGCCGCGTCGCAAACGAGAACAGAGACTGCAGGTTGTTTTACCTTCAGGAATGACACGCTTAACAATACTATAGGTATCGTACTCAATAATATGAAAGGGGACATCAATAGAACTTAAATACTCAGGAAGAATATGTTCGGGGAAACCGGGCTGCTTTTGATCCAAATTAACCGCAATAATTTCAAAGTTGACCGGCGCTGTCTTTTTTAAATGCATCAGAATATCAAGCATGACGAAGGAATCCTTTCCTCCTGACAAACAGACCATGATCTTATCACCCTCTTCAATCATGTTAAAATCAGCTATTACCTGACCTACATTTCTTCGTAGTCTTTTATGTAATTTATTAAATTCAGTTTTAGATTTTTTTTCTGGGGCAGGCATTTTTAAAAGCAGGTGAAAGGTAAAAAGGTGCAAGGTAAAAAGGTGCAAGGTGCAAGGTAAAAGGAAGAGCTGTTATAACAACTAATCCTTGAACCTTGAACCTTTAACCTTGAACCTGCTCTTAAGAATACCTTTGAAATATTAACGTTGCGTTAGTTCCACCAAAACCGAAGCTATTAGACATGATAGTGTTTAAGCTCACATTATCTTGTTTTTCTCTGACAATAGGAGTTCCTTCTGCACCAGGGTCTAGCTGATTAATATTAGCAGATGCACTTAGGAAGTTTTCTTGCATCATCAATAGTGAATATATTGATTCATTAACACCAGCTGCACCTAATGCATGACCTGTTAATGATTTTGTTGAACTCACTAGTGGTACATTACCTGCACCAAAGACATTGCGTAATGCTTCTAACTCACGAGTATCACCAACAGGTGTACTTGTTCCATGTGCATTAATATAATCTATTTTACCTTCAACCGTTGACATCGCTTGCTGCATACAACGAACAGCACCCTCTCCCGAAGGTTGAACCATATCATAACCGTCTGAAGTCGCACCATAGCCCACTAATTCTGCAATAATATTTGCACCACGTGCTTTAGCATGTTCCAGTTCTTCAATCACTAAAACACCACCACCACCCGCAATAACAAAACCATCACGGGTTTCATCATAAGGTCTTGAAGCTGTTTCAGGCGCATCATTATATTTTGAAGATAAAGCACCCATTGCATCAAATAATACAGACATTGACCAATGCAACTCCTCACCACCCCCAGCAAAAACCACATCCTGTTTACCTAACTGAATAAGCTCCATAGCATGCCCGATACAATGTGCACTCGTTGCACATGCTGAACTAATAGAATAGTTAACGCCTTTAATTTTAAAAGGTGTGGCTAAACATGCAGTATTAGTACTCGACATAGTACGAGGCACCATATAGGGTCCTACACGTTTTACCCCTTTCGCTCTTAATATATCAGCAGCAGCAACCACATTTGAAGTTGATGGCCCACCAGACCCCATAACAATCCCAGTACGGAAGTTTGACACTTGATCTTCGCTTAAACCAGAATGCTCAACTGCTTGTTGCATAGCAATATAATTGTATGCAGCACCGTCTCCCATAAAACGTTTAACTTTACGGTCAATAAACTCATCTAAATCAATATCAACTGTGCCATGAATATGGCTTCTAAAGCCCATTTCTTCATAGACATCAGCATGAACAATACCTGATTTTCCAGACTTTAAAGACCCTATGACTTCATCGCTATTATTGCCAATACTAGAGACAATACCTAAACCTGTTACAACGACCCTTTTCATTATTATTCCTCTAGAAATCTTTAGTGGACGTAAACAACCCAACTTTTAAGTCAGTTGCTTGGTAGATAACTTTACCATCGACTTCCATAGTGGCATCAGCAATTCCCATCACTAATTTACGCATAATCACTCTTTTTAAATCTAGTTTATAGGTAACTTTTTTAGCTGTTGGTAAGACTTGTCCGGTAAATTTAACTTCACCACAGCCTAATGCACGACCTTTACCTGGACCACCAGCCCAGCAAAGCCAGAATCCAATTAATTGCCACATTGCATCTAAGCCAAGACACCCAGGCATAACAGGGTCACCTTGAAAATGACAATCAAAAAACCATAAATCAGGTGTTACATCAAGTTCAGCAATTATTTCACCTTTACCATATTTTCCACCTTCATCCGTAATCTTGATAACGCGATCCATCATTAACATGGGGGGAAGTGGCAATTGCGCATTATCAGGGCCATAAAGCTCCCCTCTTCCCGATTTCAGCAACTCTTCACGCGTAAAACTATGCGGTTTTTCCATCAAATATCTACCTAGTTAATTCTTCTTATAAATTTGAGAGTATTATACCTTGCACATTCTCTCTACGGAAATTTTTTAGTATACAAAACACAAGGTTGTTTAATTTAAAAGGGGCAGTATTTTTCAGTTAGAAATCGGTAAGTTGTTTCATGCACGTTCCTTATTAACCTTTAGGCAATACATCTCGCATAAAATCTTTCATTGATAAAACATTTTTCTTCAATTGCTTTTGATAAATCAATGCATAGGTTAAAACAGCTGAAACATAGGCTCTTGTTTCTTTAAAGGGTATTGTTTCAATCCATATATCTGCTGCAAGTTTATTCCCAACAGGTAACCATCGCTTTACTCGGTGAGGCCCCGCATTATATGCAGCGGCGGCCAATGCATAATGCCCATTAAACCTATTCAATAGTTTCTTATAGTAATAGGATCCATATTTAACATTTGTTATTGGTTTAAATAACTCTGCCTTATTTTTCCATTTATGCTTTAACTCTCTTGCTATCTGTTG
This sequence comes from Methylomonas sp., assembly GCA_026988195.1. GTDB lineage: Bacteria > Pseudomonadota > Gammaproteobacteria > Methylococcales > Methylomonadaceae > QPIN01. Next base: position 23,461 of record JALSLS010000417.1, on the reverse strand, counting down.
ACCTGTTCTAGGCATAATTTGCATTAACCCCCTAGCCCCAACCGGTGACATAGCATTCTTATTAAATGCACTTTCCCTGCGTATCAAACCAAAAATAATAGCGGGGTTTAATTGCTGTTCTTTGGCATTTTTTTGTACTTGAGCCATGTATGCCATAGGAAAACGAACGGCTATGTCATCCCAATACTTTGCTTTTGCCAAAGTAAAGATAGCCACTTGTTTCCACTTAAGTTCTTCAGCATATTTTGCAGCTAACAAAATCTGTTTCTTATCTAATTTTTTTAATGCATACCACCATTGCCTTTCTGCTTCTTTTGGCCTATCAATTTCAATTAATTCAGCAACAACTCGATAATCTTTTTTATTTTTAAATCTTGCCAGCATTTCAGGTAAAACCTGAATAGGTGTGTCCGACAATTGATACTCTTGATTAAGCTTTTCAGCCGATAAGTAGCCATAAAAACTTCGCTCTAGCGCCAACTTAGAGTAGAGCATATCAGCCCATTTTGGTTTATTCACTTTTTCAGAAGCCCTAGCCAACCAGTAACGCCACTTTTCCTTTTTCTTAAATTCTTTACTTAAACTGACAATTGATTCTTCTACAGCCAACCAGTCTTGAGCCCTTAGCGCTGTTCTTACTCGCCACTCTTTAGTAACATCATCAGGCTTAACTAGCTTGCTTAATCGACCATAAGCTCGGTCATCTCTATTATAAGCCAAGTCCATAGCCAAGCGTTTTTCAATATGCTTAACGGTATAACTTGGCATGATAAACTGGTCTTTCCTCTGATCCCAAAGCTTGATTGCTTTATCCAGATTTTTTTTAGCTAAACGATCGATTCCATGCGCAAAAATTGCACCTGACTGAAATTGTTTATTATTTAATAATTTCTGATTAGTAATCAGTGATGGCTTGGCATGCACGTTTAACCAGAACGTTGCAATCTTCTGGTCTTGTTTATCCATCAATCCCTGAACATATTTTGCAATTGAAATCCTGCCTTTAGTGATTGCAGCTGAAAACCGTTGCCAGCGCATCTCCCGGGTAAAATATTTAGAGCCCAATAAAGCTTTAAAAACAGGGTCACACTCACTAGGTTGGGATTTTCCGACCACCCATAATTTTTTTGCCCCAATTAAAGCTTCAGATTTTCTACCTGTATTATATTTTGCACGATAATAATAACATTGTAATTTTATATTCTTAGTCTTGTGATATTGGTTTATATATTCTGCCCAGTTTTTATTTTTTGCTAAATAAAGTTGCCATTTATACCTCAATAGACCTGCGTATCGTGTATCTTTGTAATACCTTAAAAAACCAATGATTTTTTGTGTTTTATCTAGGTTTTTTAACATCCATTTATATTGCAAATAGGGGTATAAAGGATACCCTGCCAGCCCGTCGTTTCGATTAAATAAAAAAGGCTGCCCCCCCTTTTCAATAACTTTCTCCGCTGATAGAAATAACTTACGTTGCTCCTCTATTGAGGATTTTGAAGCTAATGCAAGCGGTGATAATAAAATAAAAATCAAAAATAAATATCGCATCATAAACTCAACTTTAAAAAATGTAGTTTTCCTATTACCCATCAGACCGTTATAATCAGAGTCTTGATTCGTTTCATAAAATATAACTAAAAGTGCCTCTCAATAAACCTGCATTACCAAAACAAACTCACTATTCATGGAAAATTATCTATGAAATAGCACTTGAACATAAAAAAGAACTCTTTAATGCACATTGGATTGCTGTTTTAGCCACCATAGCCAGTGTCCCTGTCCCCCTATTAATGCCTCTTTTAGTCGATGAAGTATTATTAAACAACCCAGGCAAAATCACTTCAACGATAAACCTCATCATTCCTACCGAGTGGCAATTACCTATCATTTATATTGCTGCCGTTTTAGTCTTCAGTTTAACACTTAGGATTATTGCAATATTCTTTAATATCATTCAAGGCCGTCAGTTTACCTTTATTTCTAAAGATATTATCTTTCGTATTCGTAAAGACCTTATAACACGCTTACAAAGCATATCCATGTCTGAGTATGAAAGCTTGGGAACGGGAGCCGTAGTCACTCATATGGTTACAGATCTCGATACCATCGATAATTTTATTGGCACAACGATCAGTAAACTATTAGTAGCAAGCCTTACCATTCTGGGTACCGCTATGATCCTTTTATGGATGCACTGGCAATTGGGTCTTTTTATTTTACTTTTAAACCCCTTAGTTATTTATTTTGCCAAAAAGATAGGATCTCGCATCAAAAACCTTAAAGCTAAAGAAAATTCAGCTTACGGTATATTCCAACAATCGTTAACTGAAACCTTAGAAGCAATACACCAAATCCGTGCAAGTAATAGAGAAAAACATTATTGCCAACAATTAATTGAATCTGCCGCCACTGTAAAATCTCATTCCACTGCATTTTCTTGGAAAAGTGATGCAGCCACACGCTTAAGTTTTCTGATCTTTCTGTTTGGCTTTGATATTTTTAGAGCCACAGCCATGTTAATGGTTTTCTATTCAGACTTAAGTATAGGGCAAATGCTAGCTGTTTTTGGATATCTCTGGTTTATGATGGCACCTGTACAAGAAATCCTGAGTATTCAACATGCATTTTTTGCTGCAAAAGCAGCCTTAAATAGAATAAATACACTTTTTGCATTAAAACAAGAACCCCAATACCCTCATACTGTAAACCCATTTAAGAAAAATAAAACCGTTTCCATCAGCATTAAAAATTTACATTTTAGTTATGCTGATGAACCTATTTTAAAAGGTATTAATTTATCCATTGCCGCAGGCGAAAAAGTTGCATTAGTGGGTGCCAGTGGAGGTGGAAAATCAACACTTGCCCAAACCATCATCGGTTTATACCCCCCCAATGATGGAATGATCTATTTTGATAACCACCCTCTTAACACCATTGGGCTTGAAGTCGTTCGTGAACATGTTGCAACCGTTTTGCAACACCCCGCACTGTTTAATGACTCTATCAGAGCTAACCTGACTTTAGGGCGAGATGTTTCGGATCAGGCACTATGGGATGCTTTATCTATCGCACAACTTAAACAAATTGTGGCCGATCTTGACCAAGGTTTAAACACCATCGTAGGTAAACAGGGCATGCGCCTTTCTGGAGGGCAGCGCCAACGTCTTGCCATTGCCCGAATGATTGTATCGAATCCTAGTGTTGTTATTTTAGATGAAGCAACTTCAGCTCTTGATACAGAAACCGAGAAAAAATTGCATAAAGCCTTAGCTAATTTCTTAAAAGGCAGAACCACCATTATTATTGCCCACCGCTTGAGCGCTGTTAAACAGGCGGATCACGTCTATGTTTTTGAAGGCGGCAGAATATGTGAACAAGGGCAACATGCAACTTTAATTAATAACAAAGGTCTTTATGCAAAACTTTATGGCGAATACCAATAATGAATGAAAAGTACGATTTACATTGTCACTCCACCGCCTCTGATGGCTCATTAAGTCCAAAAGAAGTTGTTGAACGAGCTCACCAGCAAGGGGTTACTTCACTCGCCCTAACTGATCATGACACGATTAATGGCCAGCAAGAAGCTGCAGAATCTGCTGTTGCTAATAATATAAACTACATTCCAGGAATAGAAATATCAACCACTTGGGAAAACAAATGTTTTCATATCCTTGGTTTAAATATTGACCCTCAAAATGCCACCTTAAATTCAAACATCAAAAGCTTACAACTGTTACGTACAGAACGAGCCAAAAAGATAGCCTTAAAACTAGAAAAACGACGCGTTCCAAATGCTTATGAAGCAGTCGTCACAATGGCAAATGGTGGAATGATTACACGCGCTCATTTTGCTAAATTTTTACTTGAAAATAGCTATGTAAGCACTCAGCAACAAGCTTTTGACAGGTACTTAGGTAAAGGAAAAACCGCTTTTGTTTCCACAATTTGGGCCGATTTACACGATGTTATTCATTGGATAAATCAAGCAGGTGGAGTCGCAGTCGTTGCTCACCCATTAAGATACAAATTAACAGCCAGCTGGATGCGTCGTTTTCTATCTGCATTTAAAGATGCTGGCGGCCAAGGAATTGAAATCATCACAGGGCGCAGCTCAGCCGATGAAATTAGAAAATCAATAACATTTGCTCATCAATATCAACTAGCAGCATCGGTAGGGTCTGACTTTCATACCCCTGAAAACCAATGGGTTGAACTAGGACGCTTGGCTCCATTACCAGACAATATACAACCCGTATGGGAATTGTTTTAAAAACTTAATATCCTTTTCATTTTCACCACACAGCCTTCCGAAAGTATATTTTTAGCTCAGCTTTGGGCTACGAATTTACGGCGAGACAGTTTATAAACTGTAGGGTGGGGCAATCTTTTCTGCCCACCGTATTGTGGCATTGATGGTGGGCAAAAAAACTGCCCACCCTACTTTTTTACATGAAGATCTATCCCGCTTTAGTTGGTAGCTCAGTTTTGCATCTTGCTGGGCTAAAGACCCGCGTCCAATTTTATGCGAGCATGGAATAGAAAAGTGTCAACTACTTTGGGTGGGGTATGAACGATACCCTATTTTTTACTCAATAAAACTTATTGAAGACAAAAGCCTCACTAGGTTATTTGCTTACTCCCTGATGCTCAATCAATGTTATATTGAATAATCTCTGATTAACCCTACCCTAATAATCCAAGGAAATAGTTATGTCTTATCCATCAAAAAAAATTGGTTTAGCTCTTTCAGGCGGAGGGCTTCGTGCATCTTTTTTTCATATCGGGCTATTAGCACAAATGGCTGAGCAAGGTTTGTTGAAATCTGTCGAAGTTATTTCAACTGTTTCAGGAGGGTCTATTATCGGTGCTTTATATTATATGCACCTAAAAAAATGCTTAGAACTTAAAGTAGATGGTGATATTAGCGATCAAGATTACATTGAAATCATTCAAACAATTGAGGTTGACTTTTTAAAAGCAACTGAAAAGAATATCAGAATGAATATTCTTGCTGATGTTAGAAAAAACTTCAAAATGAAAGGTGCGGATTATTCACGCAGTCACCGCATTGCTGAACTATATAATGATTTACTATACCAATCTGTTTTAGAGAATTCAGATAAGCCAATTGAAATGCAGAATCTAAAAATCACTCCCAAAGACGGCTCTGAGAACTTCAACCCTAAAGATCATAATCATGACAGAATAGCAAAAGTACCTGTGCTTGTACTCAATGCAACATCACTTAATGCTGGAAGAAACTGGCAATTTACAGCTCGAACCATGGGTGAACCACGCAGTCGAGAAACAGCAATAGAGGTTGATACAAAACCTATTCGCTTACGTAGGGCAACAGGGAATGGCTATCAAAAAATGCCGGACTCCTTGCAAAGTTTTAAATTAGGCGATGCAGTTGCTGCATCTGCCTGCGTACCTGGATTGTTTGAGCCACTGCCTATTAATGACCTTTATTATGACAAAAGTGAAAATGAAAAAATCACCCCCCAACTGGTTGATGGGGGTGTTTTTGATAATCAGGGTATTGAAAGCTTATTAACTAGCGAATGCACCCATTTTATTATCAGCGATGCTTCCGGCCAAATGGGAATGGAGAACGAGGTCGACACATCTCCTCTACCTGTTGTGTTACGAGTTAGCTCAATCCTGCAAGACCGCATCCGTAGTGAAGGAATATCACATTTAATAGATAGCAAGGGAGAAAAAAATATTGCTTTTATCGACTTACGAAAAGGTTTAGGAAGTAAAGAAATAAGTTGGAACAATAAAACTAATACACCTAAAGACGACACCATCGTACCCCCTAGTTCTGAGAAATTTGGAGTTGCTCCCGAGGTACAAGAAAAACTTTCCTTAATGCGAACGGATTTAGATGCTTTTACAGAAGTTGAAGCTTATTCATTAATGTTAGATGCCTACCAAATGAGTAAATTAGAACTCAGAAAGCTAAGCGGTGCCAGCCCCAAAACAGAAACCTCTTGGAAATTCAATCAAATTGCTGATTTAATGGAGAACCCTAAACCAGAATATTTAAAGCAACTTGAAATTTCTCAACTCCTAGTAGGCAAACCATTACATGCTTTCCCTTGGCTTTGGGCTCCCATCATATTAATAATAGCAACCACTCTATTTTATGCTTGGTCTCCCCTTATTCAACCCGTCCTAGACCACTCTTATACTGTCTATGCATTACTTTTGAGTCTATTTTTATGGTTAGCTACTATTTTCGCACCAAAACTTGAGAAAACCCTGTCAACCTTACATTACCTACGCCCCCGCGCTATGCTTCTACAGCGGTTCGGAAAGTCACTACTTCTGGTAGCAGGATCCGTCTATTTTATGTTCTATCTTAAAGTTATTAATCCCATGTATTTAGCGCAAGGAAGAATTACTGCTCTGAAAAAAAACATTTCTAATAAATAACTTATCAAATTTGGGCAGACAGCTACTTAAAAAAGCTGTTAGGAACGAGGATTTAATAATACCCGAAAGTATGGTTCAGGGTTTTGGCTTCATAGGCGTGTTAGAAAAACAGGCGCATAGCGGGCAACGGTCACAAACAGCATCCTGCTTCAAGTGACACTTGCACATCCCTGTGCTTCGTAACTGTTTTTCTAGCATGCCTATGGAGCCAAAAGACAAGTCAGACTTGGGTATTATTGAATCCTCGTTCCTTAGCCCAACCTGAACATCTATCAACATTCATATTATATTCAGTTAACATTGATTATCATCAATAACTTTATTTGATCAACTACGATACTACCCAACTAATAATTTTAATATTTAAAATAAAATCAACCTAGTTGTTAGGAGATTATGGTATCTTTACATCAAATTTATCTTTCCATTATTATTTTTTAATCTATAAAAAGGACACTCATCATGGCTAAATTATCTGAAATTGAAGGCATTGGCGAAGCATATTCAACAAAACTAGAAGATGCGGGTATTACTTCTCTAGAAAACCTTTTAACAACATGTTGTGAAAAAAAAGGGCGTAAAGAACTGGCAGAAAAATCGGGCGTTAGTGAAAAACTAATCCTAGGTTGGGTTAATCGAGCTGATTTAGCTAGAGTAAAAGGAATTAGTACCCAATATGCTGATCTTTTAAAAGTAGCAGGTGTAGATACAGTGCCTGAACTTGCACAAAGAAATGCTGAAAACCTTCAAGCTAAAATGGCTGAAATTAATGAAGAAAAAAACCTAGTTCGTAAAATACCAACTACATCTCAAGTAGAAGATTGGGTTGGTCAAGCAAAAGAATTACCGCGTGTTATTACACATTAAACTATAAGACAATAAGACAAATTTTTAAACATTTATAAGGACTTTAACAAATGAACCCTGAAGATATCGACCCTAATGAAATATTAACTCAAGCAACTAATATCGGCCTAGAATACGGGCCAAAAATATTAGGTGCGCTTGCCGTATGGATTATTGGGGGGTGGATAATAAAAGCTTTAATTAATGGCGTTGGTAAAGTCATGAACAAAAGCAAAGTTGACCCTACATTACAGCCCTTTCTAAAAAGCTTAATTAGCTCGCTTCTTAAAGTGATGTTAGTGATTAGTGTACTGGGTATGCTAGGCATTGAAATGACATCCTTTATTGCTATTTTAGGTGCAGCAGGTTTAGCTGTTGGCATGGCACTTTCTGGCACTTTACAGAATTTTGCTGGTGGCGTGATGATCCTTATCTTTAAACCCTTTAAAGCCGGAGATGTAATAGAAGCTCAAGGTTTTATTGGCTCAGTTAAAGAGATCCAGATTTTTAATACTATTTTAAAAACACCTGATAATAAAACTGTCATTATTCCAAATGGTGGTCTATCAACGGGTGCAATGACTAACTTTTCAACTGAAGAAAAACGTCGTGTCGATTGGACTATTGGTATTGGCTATGGCGATGATGTTGATAAAGCAAAACAAGTGATTAGAAATTTATGTGATGCTGACTCTAGGATTTTAAAAGACCCTGAAGTGTTTATTGCAGTTTCTGAATTAGCTGATAGCTCAGTCAACTTTACAGTGCGGGCTTGGGTTAATGCAGCAGATTACTGGGGTGTATATTTTGCAATGAATGAGAATGTTTATAAAACCTTCCCTCAGGAAGGTTTAAATATTCCTTATCCGCAAATGGATGTACATTTGCAGCAACAAAGTTAAAAACATTGAATGGTAAGACCTCTTCGATTTAAATTTGCAGAAGCGTTATAACATATACTTCGCGCGGTCACGGATGCGGAATTTATAAGCTGCTGTTTTTTGTCAATAGCAAGGCGCTGAAACAGGCGCGAAGCACATGGATGTGCAAGTGTCGCTTGAAGCAGGATGCTGGTTGCGACCATAGCAAGCTACGTAACGGTTTTTCTAGCATGCCTATGGAGCCAAAAGACAAGTCAGACTTGGGTATTATTGAATCCTCGTTCCTTAAGATCAATTGAAGGGGTCTATCAAAATAAAAGACATAGTGATAGACAAACCTATTTATTGTTACTAGAGATTTTTTTATTCTGGTACTCTTTAACAATCGCTCTAACATCATTTATTTCAAAACCATATTGTTTCTTTAATGATCCGATTGATTTATCTATAGGAATCGTTTGCGGTAATTTCAAAGATTCAATAATATAGTTGGCAGGTACTCCAGTTGAATCTTCAATTAGCAGAAGTGTCATTGACCCACGAATTAAAACATCATTATATTTATGACTAGAATAGATAGATTTACTGCTGTTGTTTAAATTTCTTTCTACCGGTGCTAATAAAGGCGAGATGGCAAGCGCAATAACGGCCAAAAAACCAACAACCCCTAATCCAAGCCGAATCCCTGAATATTGATGAGGCCGTCCCGCTACAACATTTAAAACCCAGCGCCAATGGAGAAATAAATGAAATGCAAGGATAGAAAAAAAGACTATAGAGACCCAGAAATGAATATCACCCCATTCATGCCTATCAAAACCCCAAAGAGTTAAATACCCCCCACTCCCTGGAGGCAAAATATAGCGCATCAAAATTCCTGTTGTGGTCAGCACAACAAAGCCAATAAATGCGACAATATCAACAATAAGATTTACAGCCGTACGTTTCATAGTTATTCCTAATAAGTTATTAAATTCTCATTCCTAAGCCAAACCATAGCCGCCGCCAGCCGGTGTCTTTATTTCTAAAGCATCACCTTGTTGCACCATAATTTGAGCACAACCATCCAATTGAATAAGCTCACCATTATAGCGAATCAGTTTATTTTCACCTACTGCTCCAACACATCCCCCCTGCAAGCCAAATGCAGGGTTAAGACGGTGGCTGGATAAAATACTAACCGTCATAGAATTCAAAAACTTTATTTTTCTAAACACTCCATTTCCCCCCTGATACTGCCCCTTTCCACCACTATTTTTACGAATAGAAAATTCTTCTAATAATACAGGGAACCGCCATTCTAAAATTTCAGGATCTGTAATGCGAGAATTAGTCATATGAGTCTGCACGGCATCACAGCCATCAAAATTAGCACCTGCCCCTGATCCACCGCAGATAGTTTCATAATACTGATATTCATCGTTTCCAAAGGTCAAATTATTCATTGTCCCTTGTGAACCGGCTAACACTCCCAGTGCACCATATAAAGCATCAACAATATGCTGAGAGGTTTCTACATTCCCCGCTACAACAGCTGCAGGGTATTTGGGGTTTAACATACTGCCTTCTGGAATAATTATTTCCAGAGGCTGTAAACACCCTGCATTTAAAGGAATATCATCATTCACCAATGTTCTAAATACATACAATACAGCAGCTTTACAAACAGCAGCAGGTGCATTGAAATTATTATTTAATTGCTGACTTGTGCCTGAAAAATCAATTTTAGCTGTTTGTTGCTCCTTATTTATAATTATTCTAACAGCAATTTTTGCACCATTATCTAACGCTTGAACAAAATACCCATCAGATAAGCTGGACAAAATTCGACGAACTGTTTCAGCCGCATTATTTTGTACATGTTGCATATAACTTTGTACGGTCGCTAAGGAATAATGTGCCACCATTTTTTTAAGTTCTAATACGCCTTTATTATTAGCCGCAATTTGTGCTTGTAAATCCGCAATATTTTGATCACAATTACGCGCGGGATACTCTGAAGATTGTAACCATTCCCTTACCCTACTTTCTAGAAACAAATCATCTTGTACAATTTTTAAACCTGCACTTAATAAGCCTTCTTCGCTAATATGTTGACTATATGCAGGCATAGAAGCCGCTGTAATGCCACCAACATCAGCATGATGCCCACGAGAGGCCACATAAAACAGTAATTTACCATGACCAGAAAACACAGGGCTGACCACTGTAATATCAGGTAAATGCGTACCGCCTTGATAAGGCGAATTTAATAAATAAACCTCACCTTGTTGGATAGTTTCAGCCTTTAGCAAAGCCTGTACCGCCTCCCCCATCGAACCTAAATGCACAGGTATATGAGGCGCATTAGCGATTAACTCGCCCTGCTGATTAAATAAAGCACAGGAAAAATCCAAACGCTCTTTAATATTGACTGAATAAGCCGTTTTTTGTAGCACAAAGCCCATTTGTTCGGCAATCGACATAAACAGCTTATTAAATATCTCTAGCATCACAGGATCAACCTGAGTCCCTATGGCGTACTGTTGCTGTAAAGGTTTAACCCGAGTCAAAATTAAATTATACTCTGGGCTAACTTGGGCTTGCCACTCAGGTTCTATAATAATGGTTGAAGTCGGCTCGACAATAACAGCTGCACCCTTTATGATTTGCCCACTGGCTAGTGCTTCACGTTGATAGATAGGCGTATTATGAAAACTATTGTTACTAAACATTGCCCTATATTTTAGTGGCAGTGCCTGCACTTTTTGCGTTACAGCAACACACTCTTCAACCGTTTTATTTTTTGCAATCACCTCAAGTAGTATAGACTCAACAATTAAAGCTTTATCCTGATATTTGAATCCAAACTGTTGTTGATAAATCGCTTCAAATTCATTGAGCATACTATTTTTGTCAGCATACCCGACAGATAAAGCGGTATCAGTCCCAAAATAGCGCAGATTAAGCTGACAAATAAAGCTAATCGGCTGGTCACCTTGTGCCTGTAGCTGTAATTCTATTTCTCCCTGTTGTTTTAACTCAGCAAAAAATATATCTAACTGTTCAGTCGATACTTCATTCCAAGCCAATTCCAGTGCTTTATCCTTTAATAAACGAAAATCAGCCAACCCCATACCGTATGCAGATAACACACCAGAAAAGGGATGGATCATAATCGTCTTCATGCCCAGTCTATCAGCAACTTTACAGGCATGCTGCCCCCCTGCCGCACCATAACAACATAAGGTATATTCAGAAACGTTATAGCCTTTTTGTACAGATATTTTTTTAATAGCTGTTGCCATATTTTCTACAGCAATGCTTAAAAAACCTTCAGCAACCTGCTCTATACTAGGTTCACTAAGCGTTTTTTGTTTTATTTCGTAGGCAAGCTCAGTAAAAAGTTGCTTAACTTGCTGGTGATCTAAAGATAAATCACCCCGCTCACCAAAAACTTTAGGAAATAATGGCAACTTACCTAGCATTACATTGGCATCTGTCACTGTTAAACCACCACCTCGCCTATAAGCGGCGGGGCCAGGATTAGCACCTGCTGATTCAGGCCCAACTCTATAACGCATCCCATCAAAATAAAGTAAGGAGCCGCCTCCAGCAGCAACAGTGTGTATATTCATCATTGGGACACGCATCCGTACACCTGCTACTTCCGTTTCAAAACTACGCTCTAATTCCCCACAATAATGAGCCACATCTGTCGAAGTACCTCCCATATCGAATGCAATAATTTTTTTGAAACCAGCGCCTTTTGCGGTTGCTATTGCACCTATAATACCGCCTGCAGGGCCTGATAAAATACTATCTTTACCTTGAAATCGCTGTGCATCAGCTAAGCCGCCATTAGATTGCATAAACATCAGTCGAGGTGGTTTTTTAGTGCTTAAACCTTCTGAAACTTGAGCAACGTAACGTCTTAATATGGGAGATAAATAAGCATCGACGACCGTGGTATCACCCCGACTGACAATTTTCATAAAGGGACTGGTTTGATGAGAAATTGAAATCTGAGGGAACCCTATATCTTTTGCCAATTGTGCTAAAAGCAATTCATGACAGGGATAACGCCAAGCATGCATTAATACAATAGCAATGGCACGAAAGCCTTTATCATAGAGTTTCTGTAATGATTGCCTTGCCTGTTCTGTATTCAATGGAGTAAGAATCTCGCCTTTAACATTGACACGTTCTTGAATTTCTACCGCTTCTTTATAAAGCAATTCAGGTAACTGAATATTTAAAGCAAAAATATCAGGTCGGTTTTGATAAGCGATACGTAAACAATCTTTAAAACCAGCGGTGATTAATAGAGCTGTTGGCTCACCTTTACGCTCTAATAGCGCATTAGTCCCAACTGTCGTTCCCATTTTAACTGCCGAAATACTAGCCCCATCAAGCTCACCGCCTAAAAGTTGACGCATTGCTTCAAGCGCTGCATCTTTATATTGTTCAGGGTTTTCAGACAATAATTTACGAGTAACCAACTGACCATTGGGTTTACGGGCAACTACATCTGTAAAAGTACCCCCTCTGTCTATCCAAAATTGCCAACGTTGCTCTGGGTTACTTGCCATATTATGAATTTATAGTTTGTACGGTTTTAGTGTATCAATGAAGTGAGAAATATACTTTGTATAATATGTCATTCCGACTATAAGGAGCACGGATTTATTAACTTCCCGATTTTGACTTGTTATTTGATTCCACAGTACAAACCTTGATTCCACTTCGTTACATCAAGGCTACAAAAGCTTAGGGAGCTAGAAATGAAGAATATTACGGGGAGTTTTAGGGGAAATCGGAGTTAGTAGCAGTAACAATTTAAGTTGTTAAAGTTATATCCACTCATAAAACTCTGTCAATGTAGGGTCACATTTATGGCAAGTTGAACCACAGCCTTTACCGACGGGTAATGGCCTCACTTTTCCTTTACTAATCCACTTAGCTATCATCCCCCTTAAAGCATCAGGGTCAATATCAAAATGAATAACTAATTCATTTAAGGTAACTCTTTTGTGTTCTTTTAGATAATCTCTAAGTTCAGATAGAATCATTTACTGCCTCTACTTTATCTTCATTGAGCTGTAAAATTCGTCCAGTTCCCCACAAGCCTATTAATACAACAATAAAGGTAAGTAGTAGCCCTGAAATCCAGCGAAAAGAATAATCTGGATGCTCTGAGTAAGTCATCACTTGGTAAAAAATAGACGCTGTCATATAAGCTAACCCCGTTGTCCAAAACACAACAAATAAGGTCCAGTAAATATTAGTTTCTCTATAAATAGCAGTGGTTGCAGCAACACAGGGAGCGTAGAGCAAAATAAACAATAAATAAGCAAAGGCTCCCGCTTGCCCATCAAAACTCGATTGCATCGCTAAAAAAGTCCCTGTAGTAACATCCTGTTCAGTGGCTGCTGAATCAAGACTTGATAAATCTCCAATATTTAAACCTAAGGGGTCTAGAAGGTTATCCGCAACTGCTATCAAATTTTCTGGAATAGTAGCAGCCGCATCGAATAAAGCCTGTTGTAAATTAAATGCACCTTGTTGCTCTAAGATTGAGTCAGCCCCTGCCATCTGGCTATATAAAGCATTTAAAGTCCCAACAACCGCCTCTTTAGCTAACACACCTGTAAAAATCCCCACTGTTGCTGGCCAATTATCTTCTGTAATCCCCATTGGCTCAAATGCAGGTGTTAAAGAACGCCCAATTTCACTTAATACAGACTTTTGAGTATTTTCCTGCCCAAAACTACCATCCGTCCCAAGCGCATTTAAAAAATTTAGCACTAAGACCATGGGGACAATTACTTTACCTGCATTAAAAATAAATGATTTTAATCTATCCCATGTTTTTAAAGACACACCTTTTATTGTTGGCATATGGTAAGTAGGTAACTCCATAATAAAGGGAGTCGCCTCACCTTTAAATAAAGTATGTCTCATTATTAATCCGGTCAGAACAGCCACCACAATTCCAAATAAATACAGCCCAAAAACTAAATTTTGTCCTCCAACAGGAAAAAATGCGGCGGCAAATAAGGCATAAACAGGTAGCCGTGCACCACACGACATAAAAGGATTCATTAGGTTGGTTAATATTCTATCGCGTTGATTGTCTAGCGTTCGTGTTGCCATGATTGCCGGAACATTACAGCCAAAGCCAACGATCATAGGTACAAAGGACTTACCGGGTAAGCCTATCATCAACATAAACCTATCCATGACAAAAGCAGCTCTTGACATATAGCCTGAGTCTTCCAATGCGGATAAAAATAGAAATAAAAAACCAACGATTGGAATAAAAGTAGCAACAACTTGCATTCCTCCTCCCACACCACTTGCCAACAACACCACTAACCACTCTGGAAAATCAAAAGAGGTCAGTAATACGGACAAACCATCGACAAAAATAGCAGCAAAGGTCATATCAAAAAAATCTATAAATGCACTGCCAATATTTATGGTGAACATAAACATGGCATACATCACCAACAAAAAAATAGGGATGCCAAGAAATCGATTTAATACGATATGATCAATTTTGTCAGAAGTCAGCCGTGAAACTTCACTTAAGCGACAGACTGTAAGTTTGGTTATCTCATTTACAAATGAATATCTAGCATCAGCGGCTAAAATATCTATCTCTTCTTCTGTTTCACTCTCAACCGCAGCCTGTAGCGTTTTAACTTGTTGATGTATGTTGTTGCCAGCAATTTTAATAGCTAAGGTATCATCTTCTAATGCCCTTAAAGCCAGCCAGCGTACATCGCAACTATTGTTTTCGGCCTGCACTTTGAGCAATGGCATTAGGCTATTAATTGCAGTCTCTAACGGTAAGGCGTAGTCTATATTTAACGTTGGAATAGAGTTATCTACAATAGCTTTATCAATAAAAGCTTGTAATGTTTTTAGGCCTTTTCTTGTCACCGCTGAAATTGGTAGGACAGAACAGCCTAATTGCTTAGCTAAAATATCACAGTCAATTTTAATCCCTCGTTGCTTAACAATATCCATCATATTAAGCACTAAGACCATCGGTACACGCATCTCAATAAGTTGCGATGTTAGGTAAAGGTTTCTTTCAATGTTAGATGCATCAACAATATTGATAATGAGATCTGCTTGCTTTGAAGCAACATAATCTCTAGCCACTTTTTCATCTAAGGACACTTGCTCATCAGCGGCTTCTAATGAATATGTGCCAGGTAGGTCGACGACATCAATACTCTTACCATCAAAGTTATACTTCCCTATTTTTTGTTCAACCGTAACCCCAGGCCAGTTGCCAACATGTTGGTTTGAACCTGTTAATAAATTAAATAAAGTGGTTTTTCCACAATTTGGGTTACCGACAACGCCAACAGTATAATTGCTCATAATTTTTCAATCAGTAAAACAGATGCTTCATTTTTACGTAAAGTTAAAGAAAAGCCTCTAATTCTAATTTCCACAGGGTCACCTAAAGGTGCAAATCGGGTAATGGTAAAGTCTGTCCCAGGAATTAAGCCCATGGCTAATAACCTTTTACGATATGCTTTACCAGACTTCTCGAAACCAATAATTTTTCCATGATCCCCAACGGCAAGCATTTTTAATTTAATTGACATATATAAAAAGGTAGCTAAGTTAAAATTATAGTTGATAATAATTCTCATTTACCTAAATATATCATAAAAAACTGCCTAAGGTAAAAGTTTTTTAGGGTTATAGAGAGGGGGCCAACAGGCTGGCAGATAGGTTTTATTCAAGATGCTGAGCAATCAACTTATAGTGGGATAGATTTTCATGCAAAAAAAATAGGGTGGGCAGAAAAGATTGCCTGCTTTACGGTTTATAGACTGCTCTGTCTTAAATTCGTAGCTAATAAAGTGGCGGGTATTGCTAGTTAACTTATAATCAAAAAACAGCCTACTTTTCACAGTCCAATTGTGAGTTATTTTTTTAAAGATTGCTTAAACCGTTTACCTAGCTGAGTATAGTCTGACTTTAACTTTAAGATTTTAATAAAAGATACTAGCATTCCAATACCTATGCCCACAAATAACTCTGCAGTTAAAGCTACCGCTAAAGGAAGAGATAATGAAGTAAAGCCGAGGTTTATTTGTACTGAATGAAAATTCAGTAGCGAAAAAATCAACGCAATAAAAAAAACAAAAGAAAATAGAGCTATAAAAATTATTTTCATCGATATGTTTAGTTAATGCGTTGAATAATTAGGGAACTGGGAGTAAAGAATCACCCACTATGCGGATAAAAAGATTAGAAGAGCTTTAGCTATTCTTATGCTTTTAGTGCCTGTAAGGTTGGGTAGTTATTCATTTCCACCTCCCTTAGTCTATGATTTTGAATTTTTCACGAGATTCGTCTACACGATCCCTTAGTTCTTTTCCAGGTTTAAAATGAGGTACATATTTAGCAGTCAACGATACAGCTTCACCTGTTTTAGGGTTTCTCCCCATACGTGGAGCTCGGTGATGCAAAGAAAAGCTGCCAAAACCTCTAATTTCAATCCTATCGCCAGTTGATAGTGTCTCGCTCATTTGTTCGATAACACAATTAACAGCAAGTTCAACATCTTTAAAAGCAAGGTGGTGTAACTGCCTTGCCAAAGCTTCAATTAATTCTGATTTTGTCACATTAAATCCTAGAAATAAAAAAGGGGAAGTTAAACTAAATAACCCCCCCTTTAAAGTCTATCTTATTTTTCTAATTGCTTGAAGATATCTCCAAGTGTAGCAGATCCAGCAGCTGCTTGAGCGCCATATTCTTTCATAGTTGAAGATTCTTCATCATTATCTTTAGCTTTTATTGATAAAGAGATAGATTTTGTTTTCTTATCAACACCAATGAATTTAGCTTCAATTTCTTCGCCAACTTTCAATAGTGTGCTCGCATCTTCAACACGATCACGCTGAATTTCAGAAGCTCTTAAGTAGCCTTCAATATTATCAGCTAGTTCAATGACTGCACCTTTTGCATCAACCGACTTAACAATACCTTTAACTAAACTACCTTTCTCATTAAGACCAATATAGTTTTGGAATGGGTCTTGTTCTAATTGTTTGATACCTAAAGAGATACGTTCACGCTCAGAGTCAACCGCTAGGATGATTGTTTCAACTTCATCACCACGTTTATATTCACGGATTGCTTCTTTATCACCTTCATTCCAAGTAATATCAGATGTGTGAACTAAACCATCAATTCCACCTTCAAGACCGATGAATACACCAAAGTCAGTGATAGATTTGATTTTTCCTGAAATTTTATCGCCTTTGTTATGTGTTGCAGCGAACTCATCCCAAGGATTAGTACGACATTGCTTCATACCTAGAGAAATACGACGACGTTCTTCGTCAATTTCAAGAACCATCACTTCAACTTCATCACCTAACTGAACAACTTTAGATGGGTTAACGTTTTTATTGGTCCAGTCCATTTCAGAAACGTGAACTAAACCTTCAACGCCTTCTTCAATTTCTACAAAACAACCATAATCAGTTAAGTTATTAACTTTACCTTTTACACGTGTTGCAGCTGGGTAACGGTCTGCAATTTCTTTCCATGGATCTTCACCCATTTGTTTCATACCTAATGAAACACGTGTTTTCTCTTTATCGAATTTAAGAACTTTAACTTCGATTTCTTGACCGATCTCAACACACTCAGAAGGATGACGAATACGACGCCATGCCATATCAGTGATATGTAATAAACCATCAATACCGCCTAAATCGATAAATGCACCGTAATCAGTTAAGTTTTTAACGATACCTTTAACGACTGCACCATCTTCAAGAGTTTTCATTAACTCTTCTCTTTCTGCACTGTATTCTTTTTCAACTACAGCACGACGAGATAGAACAACGTTATTACGTTTTTGATCAATTTTGATCACTTTAAATTCAAGATCACGCCCTTCTAAGAAGGTAGTATCTCTAATTGGACGAACATCAACTAATGAACCCGGTAAGAAGGCACGTAAAGCACCCACTGCAACAGTGAAACCACCACGCACTTTACCATTGATACGACCAATGATTGTTTCGTCGCCTTCAAAAGCAGTTTCAAGTTCGCCCCAAGCTTTATTTTTCTTAGCTTTATCACGGGAAAGAAGCGTAGACCCAAGTCCATCTTCGAATAAATCAAGTGCTACCTCAACTTCATCACCAACACTTACTTCAAGTTCACCATCTGGCGTTAAAAACTGCCATTTAGGTATAACACCTTCAGATTTGGCTTGTGCACTAACGATAACAAAATCATTATCGATATCAATCACTGTACCAATTAACATAGCACCAGGACGCATTTCAGTACGTACTAGACTTTCTTCGAACATCTCCGCAAAGCTCTCGCTCATTTGTTTTTCCCACACCTGTTTTTGTTACCCTAAATATTAGAGCGTAAACAAGTTAATATTTTTAAAGTTATAAAATAAAGCCGCTAAATATTATTATTTAACAACCACCTATGATTCATTATCGAATCAAATTCATGACTTCTTCTATTACCTGATCAACAGATAGATTAGAAGAATCTATAAAAAGAGCATCGTCTGCTGCCTTTAAGGGTGCAGATGCACGTTCCTGATCTCTACGATCACGTGCTTCTATCTCTTTAGTTATTTGTGCAAGATTAGCATCAATTCTTTTTTCTTTCAACTGTTTATATCTTCGACTTGCCCTTTCTTGTGCACTTGCCGTTAAAAAAACTTTATTTTCTGCTTCAGGAAAAACCACTGTTCCCATATCCCGGCCGTCTGCAACTAAACCAGGAGCCTGTTGAAAATCTTTTTGCTTCTGTAATAAAACAGCACGAACATCGGGGTAGGCGGCAATAATTGATGCAACATTCCCGGTCGCTTCAGAAGGAAGTCTATCCGTAATATCAACCCCATCGAGTTTTACCACTAACTCGTCACCACATTCAAATTCTAAAGAGATAGCTTTCGCAATATCCACAATTGAAGCAATATCCAACAAATCAATTTGTTTATCTGACACCGCAATAGCTAAAGACCGGTAAATAGAACCACTATCTAAATAATGCCAGCCTAACTTTTTAGCAACAGATCGGCTTACTGTTCCCTTACCAGCTCCACTGGGCCCATCAATTGTTAATACAGGGGGCTTCATGTTAATTTCAACCCTAATTTGGTTGATAAATCACGAAATTCAGGAAAAGAAGTATTCACATTTTCACAATCAAGCACTGTAATAGGAGCCGTTGCCCTAAGGCCTGCGATTGAAAATGACATGGCGATACGGTGATCATCATGAGAGTCAACTTCCCCACCACCAATTGAGTCAACGACCTTACCCTGAATTATCATTCCATCTTCTGTCGCAGTGGCATCAACACCCAAGGTTTGAAGTCCATCAGCCATGACTTGTATACGATCACATTCTTTAACCCGTAACTCTTTAGCACCCGTCAAAGTTGTTTTCCCTTCCGCACAAGCAGCCGCTACAAAAAGCACTGGAAATTCATCAATAGCCAAAGGCACTAATGCTTCTGGAATATCAATACCTTTTAACTGGCTTGATCGTACACGTAAATCAGCAACTGGCTCCCCACCGACAGAACGCTCATTCATTACCTCAATATTGGCTCCCATTAAGCGCAATATATCGATAATACCGGTTCGCGTAGGGTTAATTCCCACATGATTCAGAGTCACATCGGAATCTGGTGCAATCGATGCTCCTACTAAAAAGAATGCAGCTGAAGAAATATCACTAGGGACATCAATATCGGTTGCAGTTAATTTACCATCAGCAGCAATACTTGCTTTAGCACCCTCACGCTGAACAGGGTAACCAAATCCATTCAACATTCTTTCAGTATGATCACGAGTAGGCGCTGGCTCAACCACTGTAGTTTTACCTTCTGCATACATACCAGCCAATAGAATGCAGGATTTTACTTGAGCGCTTGCCATAGGCATAACATAGTCAATAGCTTTTAACTGATCTGTGCCAGTAATACGTAATGGTGCAGTGCCATCAGCTTCAGTCTCAATTTTAGCCCCCATTGTCGCCAACGGTGCCGTCACTCTTTTCATGGGGCGAGAAGATAAAGACTTGTCACCCGTTAAAACTGTATTAAATTTTTGACCTGCCAATAAACCACTTAACAAACGCATTGAGGTTCCAGAGTTACCTAGGTAAAGCGGCTCTTTTGGTTCTTTAAGCCCTTGCTTCCCTACCCCATGAATGGTCACATTACCCTTAACCGGCCCTTCAATTTCAACACCCATTGCCCTGAAGGCGGCTAATGTTGCTAAAGCATCTTCTGCATTTAAAAAACCTTTAACATGAGTAACGCCTTCTGCCAGCGAACCCAACATAATAGAACGGTGAGACATTGACTTATCTCCTGGCACACGGATTTCTCCACGTAAACTTCCACCAGGTTGAATATTAAAGTTAATTATTTGTGACATAGCGTTATCGTATTGATTTAGGAAACGTTGCCTTGCTTGCTTGGCATACGTAAAAGTTTCAAAAAGTGGCTGACTGTTATCATCAACCAGCATTTGTTCTATTTCCCCCAAGCCAACTTTGAGCTGTTGGATTAAAGGGATTAATTCTTGTTTGTTTGCCATACAAATATCCAGCCACATGGTTGGATCACTTGAGGCGATTCGGGTAAAGTCTTTAAATCCACCTGCGGCATATTTAAAAATTTCTTCTTTTTCATCTTTCCGGCCTAATAGATCAACCAATGAAAAGGCTAAAATATGTGGTAAGTGACTGGTGGCAGCTAATACAGCATCATGATGACTTACACTCATTATTGAAACAACAGAGCCAATCTTTTGCCAAAATATACTCAGCTTATTAAGTAACTCTTCACTATTCGATTCTACAGGCGTTAAAATCAAACGCTTATTAAAATACAAGTCTGCTGTTGACGCTGAAACACCACTTTTTTCCGCACCCGCTATTGGGTGAGCGGGTATAAAATTAGCAGGAACCTTTCCAAAAATCGCCTCTGCTGAGGCAATGACACTTGCTTTTGTGCTCCCTACATCAGTATAAAGCGTCTTGTCATTCCAGAACGGTTTCAGCTGTTTAAAAACTTGCTCCATAGCGCCAACAGGCGTACAAATAATGACACAATCAGCATCTGTTAAAGCGGCTTCAATATCGACATAATAATGATCGACAACCCCTAACTCTTTAGCAAGTTGTAGATTTTTTATCCCTGACTGCCGACCAAAAGCAACAATATTACTACATAAACCACGTTCTCTAGCAGCTCTTGCAATAGAGCCACCCATTAACCCAATACCGATAATACAAATTTTATTAAACATACTTAGCTTGACTCAGTCAGTACATCTTTTAATGCGTTAATAAAGAACTGGTTTTCTTGTTCTGTTCCTATGCTTATTCGTAAATAATTAGGCATTTCATAATTTGCAACTGGGCGCACTATGACACCTTTGTTTAATAACGCCTCATAAATAGGCATAGCTGGCTGTTTTATATCAACAGCAACAAAGTTACCAAAGGATGGAATCCAGCTTAAATCTAACGCTGTAAAGGCTGTGGTTAACTGTTGCATTCCCTTTGTATTGACTGCAATGGTTTTTGCAAGGTATTCTTGGTCAGCCAAAGCGGCTTCAGCTGCAACCAATGCCAATTGGTTATTATTAAATGGTTGGCGTACTCTATTGAGTAAATCAGCTATTTCATTTGAAGATATACAGTAACCCACTCGTAACCCTGCCAAGCCATAAGCTTTGGAAAACGTGCGAGTAATCACTAAGTTTGGATACTCATTCAGCCATGAAATAGAATCAGCAGCATCTTTAGTTGCGATAAACTCAAAATAAGCTTCATCCAGTACACAAATAACCGTATCAGGGAGTGTGGAAATAAATTGTTTTAATTGTTGCGGAGGTAATAAAGTACCCGTCGGATTATTTGGGTTGGCGATAAAGACCAGCCGTGTCTTATCATTAACCAAAGACTGCATTGCAATTAAATCATGTCCATAATTTAGTGCAGGTGCTATTTTAGCGGTTGCCCCTACTGCTTGTGTTACCAAGGGGTACACAGCAAAAGCATGCTGAGAGAAGACAACCTCTAACGCCGGCGTTAAGAAAGTACGAGCAAGCAATTCTAATATTTCATTTGAGCCATTACCTAAAGTAATTTGATCCATTGAAATATTTAGTTTATTTGCCAATGCAGATTTTAAAGCAAAGCCATTTCCATCTGGGTAGCGTGACAATTCAGGCAATGTTTTCTGAATAGCTTGTAGAACCTTTGGGCCAGGTCCTAATGAATTTTCATTTGAGGCTAGTTTAACAATTTTAGTCAAACCTAGCTCTCTTTCTAACTCATCAACTGGCTTCCCAGCTTTATAAGGTACAAGGTTTTGAACGCCCTGAAGCGCAAGTTTACTTATTGTATTTTTCATTATAAAGCCTACCGTCAAATAACAGCTTTAGGATAAGAACCTAAAACATTCAACACATTAACATTTTGTTTTAACTCGTCTAATGCTTTAGATACATTTTCATCATTTTTATGGCCATTAATATCAATAAAGAAAACATAATCCCATAACCCTTGCTTTGAAGGCCTAGATTCAATATGTGACATGCTTATTCCATATTTGGCAAACGGGGCAATAATTTGCTGTAAAGCTCCAGCCCTATTAGCCGTAGAAATTAACAATGATGTTTTATCCATCCCTGTAGAGTTGGGCTCCTGCTGACCAATAATAATAAAACGTGTAGTATTATTAGATTCATCCTCAATATTTTTTTCTAATATATCGAGATCATATTGCTGAGCTGCGGCTTCCCCTGCAATTGCCATTTTAGACTGACTGCCAACCACTAAGCGAGCTGCCTCAGCATTACTATTAACAGCTGTACACACCACTCCAGGCAAATGAATATCAAGCCATTGTCTGCATTGAGCTAGAGACTGTTGATGTGATAATACTTCCGTCACTTCAGCTAGGTCTTTAGCATTTCCCATTAAATTATGATGAACTTTATATTCAACTTCACCACAAATTTTTAAAGATGAAGTGATAAATCTATCAAAGGTATGCGCAATAACGCCACCTGTCGAGTTTTCAACAGGAACCACGCCAAACTGACAATGTTGTTTTTCTACTTCAGTAAAAATCTCATAAATAGATGATACGGGGACAGAGTTTACCGCTTGGCCAAAATGTTTAAAGGTTGCTTGTTGAGTAAATGTTCCCGCAGGCCCTAAGTAGGCAACCTCCAAAGGTTTTTCAAGCGCCAAACAAGA
>JALSLS010000416.1 GCA_026988195.1 Methylomonas sp. | reverse complement strand
GTTAAGCTAAATGCTGATCTTTCTGAGACTAAAGAAGCTGCAGCAGAGTCGATGCGTATTAAACAAGCGCTGGATAATGTGAGCTCTAGTGTTATGGTTGCAGATAATAACCTCGACATTATTTATATGAATAAAACGGTTCATGAATTGTTTAGCAATGCTGAGCTGGATATTCAAAAAGATTTACCTAATTTTAGGGCTAATGAATTACTAGGCGCTAATATTGATCAGTTCCATAAAAAACCTGAGCATCAACGCGCTATGCTAGCAGGGTTAAACAGTACGGTTAAAGCTAGTTTGGTTATTGGTGGACGACATATGGATTTTGTTGCTAATCCAGTCAATAATGATGATGGACAACGTATTGGAATCGTTGTTGAATGGTTGGATAGAACGCATGAAGTTAGAATTGAAAAAGAGATTGAAGCCATTGTTGAGGGGGTGAAAACTGGGCGCTTAGATTCTCGTATTGAGATGGCTGATAAACAAGGTTTTTTTGAAAAACTCAGTGGAGGCATAAATGAATTAACGGACATTATTGATAATGTTTTTGCTGATGTCTCAAGTACCATGCTGAGTATGGCGGAGGGTGACCTAACTAACCGAATTGATAGCGACTATCAAGGTGTTTATCTTGAATGTAAAAACAGTATTAATAGTTCAATCGATAAAATTGCTGAAATTGTGGGTCAAGTAAGTGAATCATCAGAGCTTATTAATAATTCTTCACAAGAAATTGCCAGTGGAAATAATAACCTCTCTCATCGAGCGGAACAACAAGCTGCAAACCTAGAGCAAACAGCATCTAGTATGGAGGAACTGACAAGTACGGTAAAAAACAATTCAGAAAATGCACAACAAGCGAATCAGGTGGCGACGAGTGCAAGGCAGTTAGCTGAAAAAGGGGGAGATATTGTGCAATCAGCGGTATCAGCCATGCAAGAAATCAATCAAAGTAGTAATAAAATTGCAGAAATTATTGGTGTGATTGATGAAATTGCTTTCCAAACTAATTTATTAGCCCTTAATGCTTCAGTTGAAGCTGCTAGAGCTGGTGAACAAGGGCGGGGGTTTTCTGTTGTGGCAACTGAAGTTAGAAACCTAGCTCAGCGAAGTGCTACTGCTGCCAAAGAAAGTAAAGAATTGATTCAAACAAGCGTACAAAAAGTAAGATCAGGGACTCAGTTTGTTAATGAGACAGGACAGTCTTTAAATGAAATTGTTTTAGGCATTAAAAAAGTGGGTGATATTGTTGCAGAAATTGCGGCAGCAAGTGTGGAGCAATCACAAGGAATAGAGCAAGTTAACCAAGCAGTTTCTCAAATGGATGAAATTACACAGCAAAATGCGGCTCTAGCAGAACAGGCCTCAGCCGCAAGTGTTTCAATGAGTGAGCAAACCACCAATATGACTCAGATTCTAAGTTTTTTTAATATAGGAGGGGCAGGGCAAGTTACTAAAACAGCTGATACTCCACAAACAAATAGCATTACTCAAGCGGTCAATGACCAACCTGCCAGAGCGCCTGCCCCGTTAGAAGCTCCTGATAGAGCCTTTACTACAACAAATAGCAATGATGAGTGGGAAGACTTTTAGTACTGTAGGATGGGCAAAGCGATAGCGTGCCCATCAGCATGACCCCATAATGATGGGCACGTCGTACCACCTTTGTCCATCCTACTGAGAAATATTAATATGAGTAATGATTCCAAAATAGAACAATTTTTAACCTTTGAGCTAGCAGGTGAGGCTTATGGTGTTGAAATTCTTAAAGTTCAAGAGATTAGGGGTTGGGAACCCGTAAGAAATATTCCAAATACTCCAGACTTTATTAAAGGAGCTTTAAATTTACGTGGCTCAATTGTCCCTATTATTGATTTACGCGAACGATTTGGAATGGAAAAAACAGAATACTCTCCTGTGACAGTTGTTATTGTTTTATGTGTAGAAAATACACAAGGGAGCAATGTGATGGGGATAGTGGCTGATGCTGTTTCTGATGTTTTAGAAATAAAACTGGATGAGATAAAACAGTCACCAAAACTAGGCTCTAAAATAGATACCCGTTATATGCGGGGTATGTTTGTTGGGAATAAACAGATGGTTATGCTGCTTGATTCAGATAAATTATTAGACTCAGAAGAGTTTGCCGGCATTTCTGCTTAGTAATGGCTAAAAGAGTAGTTGCCATTATTAATCAAAAAGGTGGGGTTGGTAAAACAACTACATCGACTAATTTAACCCATGCTTTAGCTAAGTCGGGCAAAAAAGTAACCGTTATTGACTTGGATCCTCAAGGGCATTTGGCGGTTTCTTTTGGGGTTATCAATCCTAAATGTTCTGGACTTGATGAGATTATGTTGGGTGAGGCTGAAATCACTAAAATGTTAATACCTGTTAGAGAAAATTTACAGTTGATAGTGGCCGGACCTAAATTGCAACAGATTGAACAGTTGTCAGAAGGTGGGGCTAAACGGGGAGATTTATTACGCAAATCTTTACATGACAATTTGAGTGATCAGGACTTTGTATTTATTGATTGCCCTCCATCATCAGGTGTTTTAGTGGCTAATGCTTTATTTGCAGCCGATGAAATTTTAATACCTATGACAAGTGATTTTCTAGCATTACAAGGTTTATCTCATATGATGGGAACGATTAAACGTTTTGAAAAGGTATTAAAGAAGAAATATAAGCTATCTTTAGTTATGTCTAGATATGTAACTACAAGACGAATATCTAAAGAGGTGCTGAAAACAATGTTGAATTACTTTCCTAATCAAGTACTGAGCACAGTGATTAGAGAAACCGCACTGTTAGCAGAATGTCCAAGTTTTGGAAAAACAATACTCGAATATCGCCCTGGAAGTCGGTCAGCAAGAGATTTTAGAAACCTGGCTAAAGACTTTTTGGAAGGAAAGGTAATGTAATGGCAGAAAAAGATGATAAAGGTTTAATTGGTTTTGATCCTCTTGCGTGGATGGACGGTGAAGGTGAAGAAACCGAAATCATACAGAAGCAGAAGGCGGTGGATACCCCCGTTATTGAAGCTGAAAAGGTGACTGACACCGTAAACGATGATAATAAGGCTAGTATTGAACAGCTTGTTGAGCCGATAATTGAAAATGAAACTTCATTAGGTGAAGATAATATACTGATATTAGATGGAACACTTAATATTCAAAATGTAAATCATTTGTATGAGCAGTTATTACTGTTGTTAGAAAATCATAGTAAAATTGAGCTTGATGCATCTGCCGTGGTATCCGTTGACACAGCATCTTTACAGTTATTAATTGTTTTAAAACAAACAGTCATTAAACAGGGAAAAGAACTTATTTTTGATTTTCCTACTGATAAGTTTATTGAAGCTGCGGAGTTATTAGGTATAGCCGAAATGCTTGATATAGACCAAGCTGCAGCAGGATTTTTTTAATGCCTTATTCATTTAGCCAAAGAGGGTGACTGTGTCAGATTCACAACGTGAGTTTTTATATACTAGAGATGACTTTGACTTTCTAAGAAAGATATCCAATGAACATTCAGGTATTTTAGTTCCTGATGATAAATTTGATATGTTCTACTCTAGGTTGTCAAAAAGGTTAAGGCTTCATGGGTTATCTAATTTTAAAGAATATTGTCAATACCTTAAAGATAACCCAGATAAAGAGTTTACTGAATTTATTAACGCAGTAACAACTAATTTGACCTCTTTTTTTAGAGAAAAAC
The DNA here is from genome assembly GCA_026988195.1 of Methylomonas sp. Classification (GTDB taxonomy): domain Bacteria; phylum Pseudomonadota; class Gammaproteobacteria; order Methylococcales; family Methylomonadaceae; genus QPIN01. The sequence continues at coordinate 4,121 of JALSLS010000416.1, read as the reverse complement.
ATCATTTTGAGTACGTGAAAGATACTATTATTCCTGAAGTACTAAAAAGAAATAGTGCAAAAAAAACCATAAGGGTTTGGTCTGCAGGTTGCTCTACGGGGGAAGAACCCTATTCTATAGCGATGACATTATTGGAAAATATCCCTAGTGGCTGGGATGTTAAAATTCTTGCTACAGATCTGGATACTAATGTTTTACAAACAGCAGCAACAGGTATATACACAAATGATCGGGTTGAAGGCTTACCTAATAAGACCATTGAACGATGGTTTAAGAAAGGGACTGGGAAAAATGCGGTTAAAGTACGTGTTAATCCTGCTTTACAAGCTTTAATACAGTTTAAACAGCTTAATTTAATGCAAGACTGGCCGATGAAAAACAACTTTGATTTTATTTTTTGTCGGAATGTACTTATTTATTTCGACCGAGATACAAAGGAGCAGTTAGCACAAAAGTATGGCCGTTTTCTTGCTATAGGTTCACATTTATTTATTGGGCACTCAGAATCACTTAATCAACTTGATACCTGCTTTGATTTGATTGGCAATACCATTTATAAAAAAATAAAATAATTATAGAAGTAACCGTTCACCTCCCCTTTTGAAAAAGGGGGATTGAGGGGGGGGCTAATGAAATCTCCCCTAATCCCTCTTTTCCAAGGAGGAGAACTGAATGGTTACCTATGGAAAGAAGTAAATAGGAAATTTATGAGTCATAAACCAATATTAACAGCACCTTCTATAAATGAATTTAGCAATATTAAACGCTATTGGGATAAAGAGTTTGATCTTGTTTGTGCAAAAATATTACCTGGTGAGTATTATGTAACAACCGACAATGAAGGTATTACTACTGTACTGGGTTCGTGCATTTCAGCTTGTATTCGTGACAAAGAAACGGGGGTAGGGGGAATGAATCATTTTATGCTCCCTGAAACTAATGAGCATAAATTAAATGCGGGACTGGAATCGGTTGTAGGTAATGCAACTCGCTATGGTAACTATGCCATGGAGCATTTAATTAATATGATTTTAGCTCATGGCGGTAAAAGAAAAAACTTGGAAGTTAAACTGTTTGGCGGCGGAAAAATCATTCCAACTTTAGGGGATGTGGGGCAGAAAAATATAAACTTTTCTTTGGAATATATCGATACTGAAGCCTTAAAACTAGTTTCTAAAGATTTGGGTGATATTTACCCTAGGAAGGTCATTTACTTTCCTAAAACAGGGAAGGTTCGGATGAAAAAAATTAAAGACCTACATAATGAAACAATTGCTTCGCGTGAGAAACAATATCGTTCATCGATTAAAGATATTGAAGTTGTTAGTGATGTTGAATTGTTTTAGGAATTTGGGGAGTTAGAGGGATGAATAAAAAAATACGGTTATTAATTATTGATGATTCGGCATTAATTAGACAAATGTTGACTAAAATTTTTAGCGCTTCTGACGATATTGAAGTGGTGGGCTCAGCTGTTGACCCGATAGTGGCTAGAGACAAAATCAAAAAGCTTAATCCTGATGTGTTAACTTTAGATATTGAAATGCCTAGGATGGATGGGCTGACTTTTTTACGTAATTTAATGCGATTAAGACCCATGCCTGTTGTGATGATTTCGACCTTAACTGAGAAAGGTGCAGCTGTAACATTAGAAGCATTAGAACTGGGTGCTGTTGATTTTGTAGCTAAACCAAAAGTAGATGTTTCAAATTCACTCAATGAGTACGCAGAAGACATTATTGCTAAAGTTAAAATGGCAGCAAAGGCTCGTGTTAGAGCGCTTGATAATAAAAAAGTTGTTAACACAGCGATATCCTCTGCTCCAGCCAAACATTCGGCTGACGCTATTTTAAAAGCTAAACCTAGCAAAACTCACTTTAGGACAACGGATAAAATTATAGCCTTAGGCTCATCAACTGGAGGGACTGAAGCACTGAAAGAAATGGTGATCGGTTTACCTGCTTCAACTCCAGCTATTGTTGTATCTCAACACTTGCCGGCAGCATTTAGTGCCTCATTTGCCAAACATGTTAATGAGGTAACACAGATGACTGCTTGCATCGCTCATGATGGACAGCAAATCTTATCGGGTAATATCTATATTGCCCCTGGTGATAAACATTTAATGATAATAAGGGATGGTGCTCGATATATTTGTAAATTAAATGATGGCCCCCCTGTTAACCGACATAAACCCTCTGTAGAGGTTATGTTTCGATCAGTTGCACAAAATGTGGGGAGTAATGCTATTGGTGTTATGCTCACCGGAATGGGGGCCGATGGTGCTCAAGCAATGCTGGAAATGAAACAGGCTGGGGCGGTTAATATTGTTCAGGATGAAGCTAGTAGTGTAGTCTGGGGTATGCCAGGTGAGGCATTTAAATTAGGTGCAGCTGATCATGTGTTGCCACTTGATAAAGTAGCTGCAAAAATTTTAACTTTAGGGGGCTGAAAATGAATACCAGCCAAGATTGGCTGATTGTTTTTTTCCACCTCCCTTTGGAGCGTGTATGGAATAACTTCCCGAAATTATAACGTAGGATTTTTGTTTCAGGTGGAATGATCTCATGAGGCGCATAGCTAAGCTACGCAACGAATGAGATCATTCCATCTGGAGCAAAAAGACACGTTAGAAATCGGGAAGTTGTTTCATGCACGTTCCATAACTTAACAAGGCCTGTAAATGTTGTTTTTAAAGCAAGTTTGGATTTTGTTTATTTTATTTATAATAAGCATGTTATTGCCCATTGTTATTACCACGGATATACTTTATTGGGTCGCCTTACCTATTATTTTTGTTATAAGTCTGGTTTATATTTATCAAGCTAAAAACTCCTTAAAAGTATCTGAGCAAGAATCTGGGGTAGATATTGACCAACTTCACCAAAAAATTGATCAATATATTGCGGGTGTAGAGTTGTGTATGGAGCAAGAGGTTATGTCTTGTCATCAGGAGTTAGCTCAATTAAAAACGGTTGTTGCCGATGCTGTACAGACTATGTCGGGAAGTTTTACTGATTTACATGGGCTGACATCTGGACAATCAGCTGTAGTACTTAGCTTAATGAATAGTTTGGGGGAAAGTGAAAATAGTGCTGACAAGGGGTTGAATTTTACTAAATTTGCCAAAGAAACTGATGATGTACTTAAGTTTTTTATTGAGCATATTTTACTGGTCAGTAAGCAAAGTATGGAAATGGTAGGTGTTATTAATGATGTAGGGGAGCATATGTCTCAGGTTGAAACACTTTTGACTGATGTTCAGGGTATTGCCGATCAGACTAATTTATTAGCTTTAAATGCCGCTATTGAAGCAGCTAGAGCGGGGGAAGCAGGTAGAGGTTTTGCTGTTGTGGCTGATGAGGTTCGTAATTTATCTCGAAATTCAGATAAATTTAGTGAAGAGATAAGAGTTGTTGTTAATGCTTCTAAGAAAAACATCACGTTGGCTCAAGATATGATTCAGAGCATGGCATCTAAAGATATGAATGTTGCTATTACTTCAAAATCTAATATTGATGGCATGATGGTGGGTATTGCTAAAATAAACGAAGATATAGCACTAAAAATAGCCGAAGTATCGAGTATGACGAGTCAAATTGATAATAGCGTTGGTAAGGCTATAAGAGGGTTACAATTTGAAGATATGGCTAGACAAATGATTGAGTTTTTAGAGCTAAATACCCAACATTTTAAAGCGGTGAGTGATGAAGTTAAAATAGGTTTAGGTACCTTTAAAATTGAAGAGTCGGGGCATTGGGGGCACGAGTTAGATCAAGGTGTCATTCGGTTAAATGAAATGAAGCAACAATGGAAAGTAAAAGATAAAAAAGCCGTTTTACAATCTTCAATGGATGAAGGGGATATTGAACTATTCTAAATTAATGGCTATGGGGTATTTGTTGCTGGTTGCCTTACCCCGTACAAAACGATTTCTACCAATAAATTAAGCAAATTGGTGTAGGATGTGCTGACGATAGGAAGCGCATCGCTTGCCGTTGATGCGCTTCGTTCCTCAGCACATCCTACTTATCTCCTTACCTTAACAGCAGTGAACCCCTCAGTGGGTAAATTTATTCTTTTAAGGTTTCTAAATGAAATCAGGCGATAATGGGATTTAA
>JALSLS010000415.1 GCA_026988195.1 Methylomonas sp. | reverse complement strand
ACTCTTTTTCAGTGGCTTGTTTATCCAGTTGTTGTAAATGCCATAAAGGGGTTTCATCTAATCGTAATTGTTCTAATTGGTGTTGTGCAAAATAACCAATATTTAAAGCTTCAGCCGTTTGAAACTTGCCCTTTAACGGTTGCATTTCGGAAGCTAACACTTTGATTAGCGTTGATTTACCCGCCCCATTAGGGCCCAGCAAGCCAATTCTATCTCCAGGGGTAATCGATAAACTCACTTTATTGATGATGACTTTATCACCATATCCAATATCCGCAGCTTCAAGCTGAAGCAAAGGGTTAGGCATTTTTTTGGGTGGAGGGAATCTAAAATTAAAAGGAGAGTCAACATGTGCTTGAGAGATAACTTCCATTCGTTCTAAAGCTTTTATACGGCTCTGTGCCTGCTTGGCTTTGGTCGCTTGTGCTTTAAATCGATTGATAAAGCTTTGAATATGCTCAATCTCTCGCTGTTGTTTTACAAAAGCGGATTGCTGTAATGCCAGTTTTTCTGCACGCATTTTTTCAAAAGCAGAATAGTTACCGGTATAAATTTCAGCCTTATTGTGTTCAATATGAATAATATGATCGGCAATCGAATCTAAAAAATCCCTATCATGAGAAATTAATAATAAAGTACCCGAATATTTACACAGCCAATCTTGTAACCAAATAACAGCATCTAAATCCAAGTGGTTTGTTGGCTCATCCAATAATAAAATATCAGACCGACACATTAGCGCTTGCGCTAAATTTAAACGCATTCGCCAGCCACCCGAAAAAGACTTAACTGAGTTGTGTTCTTGTTCTGAAGAGAAGCCAAGGCCATTCATAAGCCGAGAAGCTCGTGCACTTGCGGTATAGCCACCAATATGATCTAAAGTGCTGTGCAATTCAGCCAGTTTAAGCCCGTCATCTTGTTGTTCTGCAAGCTCTAACTTATGCTGTAGTTTACGTAATTCTTGATCTCCATCAATAACATAATCGATAGCAGAAAAATTTACCGCAGGTGTTTCTTGAGCTACATGCGCTATTTCAAGCCCTGGTGGCATAGTGAAATCACCTTCGTCAACCTGCAACTGGTCTAATAGCATGGCAAATAGACTGGATTTCCCTACACCATTAGCCCCTGTTAACCCAGCTTTTTGACCTTTATGAATAGTAAAAGAGGTGTCACTAAACAACACACGTGCACCACGGCGCAGTGAAATATTTTTAAAATTAAGCATTGAGGGATAAGCTAGAATATACAGATGAAAAGAAGACTAAAAAAACCACACCATCCATTATTCAAACCTCAGGATAGGTATTATGTTAATCAAAAAAATGAATGGTGGTTTTTTACTGTCGATAAAATTTGCGGCCCCTACCCAAACAAAATAGCTTGTGTCGATGCCTGCCGTTATTATATCCAGAAAAGAGATGGGGTATTATAACCTGAATAAGTTGTAGGCCTGATGAGAAAGGAGTTCAGCCTACTTTTATCGCTTAGGAATAAGGAGTTAAAAGAATGAGATTACCCACTGAGAGCTTCACTGCCATTAAGGGAAGGAAGTGCATCAACTGCATGCGATGCGCTTCCTGTCGTCAGCACATCCTACATCAACTTGGGTAGGGGCATTCTTATAATATTCCTAAGAATTTAATACCCCTCCACTCCTTATTTTTTTATTTCTGTTGGAATAGCCGGAGTTTCTGCAATAGCCTTGTTCATTTCAGCTTTAATCACTTGCTGTTCTTGCTGTTTAGCCTTCCCAGCTTCTCCAAACATAACCGCACCTCCCATAAAGAGAGCCACTGCCAACAACTGAATATGTACTCGGCTGGGTTTACTCATCCAAAACAAGATCCACTTGGGTTTAATCATCCCAGCAATTAAAATACAAACTGATAGAACTAACAAGTTAATAGACCAGACCATCATCTGAGACATAAATTTTTCCTTCATACACAACATTTAACAATACTGACTATTATTAAGAGTTAGCAGTCTATTTGCAATAGCAGTATGAAATAAAATTATATAATTATTAACAAGCCACGCGTTAAAGAACCTTTAGGTTCGAGGGTTTAATAATGCCCGAAAGTATGGGACCAAAAGACAAGTTGTCAGGCTTGGGCAATATCATTTTTAGACTTTCCTTAACCTTTACCTAATATACCTCTAACAGCTTGTAGAAGATCTGATGGGAGTACTACTGTTTTAGCATTACCTGATTCAGCAAGTTGTCGCATTGCCTCTATGTATTTCTCACCCAATAAAAATGTTGCAGGTAATTCTTTGTCTTTTATTGCTGACGAGATACTTTCAATTGCTTTACTATTAGCTTCAGCCAGTAGGATTTTCGCTTCAGCATCACGGCGCGATGCTTCTAATCGACCTTCTGCTTCAAGTACTGCGGCTTGCTTAAGACCTTCGGCTCGGGTAACAGCAGCTCTTCGTTCACGCTCAGCAGCCCCTTGCTCTTCCATTGACGCTTGCATGGTATCGGATGGATTAATGTCTTGGATCTCAACTGTTTTTAGAGTAATGCCCCAATCAGCAATATCATCAGAAATACTGTTTTTTAATTTAGTTTTAATATGCTCTCTAGAGGAAAGCACATCATCCAAACTCATCTCACCAATAATGGACCTCAGAGAGGTTTGAATCAGCTTTTCAATGGCCATAACAAAGTCTTCAACCCCATAAACAGCTTTTTCTGGTGAAATAATATTAATATAGGCTATAGCATTAGCAACAATAACAGCGTTGTCACGCGTAATCACTTCCTGGCTAGCAATATCTAATACAATATCTTTGGTTGTTAACCTGTCTGCAACAGAATCAACATAGGGGATAATATAATTTAACCCTGGCGTTAATGTGCAATGATACTTCCCTAGCCGTTGCACAATGTGTTTGTATCCCTGCGGAACAATTCTAACGCCTTTAAAGACTGTAACAACCAGTACAATCATTAAAACGACAACAATAGATAAACCTTCCACCTCTAACCCCTTATATAATTAATTTAACCTAGTGACGATCAGTGAATTACCTGAAAATTCTTTTACGATAACACGAGTGCCTACATCTAACTTTTCTTCACAGATAAATTGCCATTCATCTGCACCCAGAATAGGGGCTGGAAAACGTAATGTACCTCTTCCTTCATGGGCGACGTTAAATTCAATGACTGACCCGACCTGTCCCAGCATTTTTTCACGTGCCATGCCTGATAAGGTTTTATTTTTTAAGCGTGGAGAAACCCATTTAAACCAAGCGAACAAGTTAAATACAGAGAATAAAATCCATAATATAATTTGAGCAGTAATTGATAATTCAATCACAGCTAATAGCAGCCCTACAGCTATCGCACTCAGGCCAAACCACAATAGAACAAAACTGAGTATAAAAATTTCACTCAATGAAAGTAGTAAGCCAAAGATAATCCAATGCCAATATTCTATACTGATGTTTAAGCCATCTATCATTTGCTATACCTAAAGAATAAACCTTGATAAGGGATTATCGCTTAATTACAGCTTAAAGCGAGGCTTTTTTGAAATAAGTACCGGCTTAGGGAACTGAAATTAAAGCACCTGTCGCCCTTAACTCCTAGATTGGAATGAGGGGGAGGGCTTTAGAGCTCAAGCTATGGGGAGTCGTTACGAATTAAGAAGAGAGGGAGGAATATAGCGGACTTCAGCCCGCTATATAAAACTGCTTTTTTGTAAAAAACAGCCCTAATTGATAGCCGCGTGATCAATATAGATATCGACCCCTGCAGAAGGTGCGATAGATGCAACAGGCAAATCAGCCCCTTGCTTCCATTGCTTAACAGGGTCAACTTTTGAAGCTCCCGTAACAATAAAAAAACATTGCCTTGTATTAGCTAAAGTTTTTGCGCTTAAAGAGATTCTATCTGAAGGCGGTTTTGGTGAATGATAGACTTCATGCACTGTTTCATTCTGGTCATTTACATGGCCAGGAAATAAACTCGCTGTATGCCCATCTTCTCCCATACCTAATAGAACCAAATCAAATTGACCCACATCAGCAATTGCTTCACGATATTTGGCTGCAGCTTCTACTGCACCTAATTCAGTAGGCATGGTAAAAATATTTTCAGCAGGAATAGCGACTTTAGACAAAAAAGCATTGGTAGCCATGGTACTATTTCGGTCTTTATTATCAGCGGGTAAACAGCGCTCATCACCGTAATAAATCATCCACTTTGACCAATCAGTGTTGGCATTGACCAATTGTTGATAGATCTTTTCTGGGGTACTGCCACCGGCTAAAACAAGTTTAAAACAGCCTCTTTCAGCAATTGCAGTTTCAGCACTTTTTAAAATTTGCTGAAGCACTTCACCTGCAACTTCAGTAGCCGTATCAAATTGATGCCATTGGTTTATTGTTTGCATAATTACTTACACTCCGGAGTTAATGTATGACGCCAATGTTGCTTTTCTTTATCAAAAAGGCGCCTACACTCTTCTGGCCCCCATGAGCCAGCAGGGTAAGTTGCAATATAATCACGCTCTTCAGACCACTTTTGTAAAATAGGATCAACAATTTTCCAGGCACACTCCACTTCATCCGCACGTAAGAATAAAGAACGGTCACCTTCAATCACATCAAGCAATAAATCTTCATAAGCATCCGTATGCTGCTCATCATCTTTTCGGTAACTCGCATCTAGGCTAGTGAGCCGTGTACTCATTGCTAAACCAGGTTCTTTTACCGTCATTTCCATACGGATACATTCTTCAGGTTGGATCCCCAGCAATAACCAGTTTGGACTCGTACACTTGACTTGGGTGTCTCTGAAAAATTGTAACGGAGGTTCTTTAAAACAAATAGAAATGGTTGATTGAGCTTGTGCCATCCGTTTACCCGTACGTAAATAAATCGGCACATCTTTCCAGCGCCAGTTATCTATATACAATTTTAATGCAGCATAAGTTTCAGTCACACTTTCTGCAGGCACATTTTCTTCCTGTAAATAACCATTTACTTTTTCACCCTTTATATTACCGCTAGAATATTGTGCACGAAAAGCATGGGCATTTACAGCTGATTTAGGAATGGGGCGAACTGACTTTAGCACCTTAACTTTCTCATCACGTAGCGCTTCAGCTTCCATTGAAGCTGGTGGCTCCATCGTCACTAAGGTCATTAATTGCAATAAATGACTTTGCAACATATCCCGGGTAGCTCCCGAAGTATCATAATATTGTGCTCTTGAACCAATACCTAGCTCTTCTGAGTGAGTAATTTGGATGTGATCAATATAGTTACGGTTCCAAAGGGGTTCCAGCATAGTATTTGCAAAACGGAAAACTAATAAGTTTTGCACTGTGCCTTTACCTAAATAATGATCAATTCGATAGATTTGATCTTCTCTTAGGAATTTTCCTATGCAACGCTGCAGGGACTGCGCACTTTGCAAATCATAACCAAAAGGTTTTTCAATAACAACTCGGCTCCAGCCTGATTCTTCGTTTAGTAGCCCTGCATTACTTAATAGCTCAACAATGCAACCAAAATCAGAGGGGCTCACTGACAAATAAAAAGCTTTATTCTGTGGGAAATCAACAGCGTTAATGGTTGAGGCTAATACCTCATAGCTTTTCGCATCCTTAATATCGCCCTTATGATAGTACATACGGTCACAAAAACGTTTAAAGATGCTTTCATCTATTCCGTCACGCGCTTTAGCGTCTATCATGTCACGAACTTCAGACTGCCATTTTTGCTGATCCCAGTCTCTACGACCTAGGGCAACAATTTTAGTCCCTTCAGGCAATAATCCCTCAACATCTAAATGATACAAAGCGGGCATTAATTTAATGCGCGACAAATTGCCTGTCGCGCCATAAATCACATAAGTACAAGCTTCTGCTTTCATTAAACTACCTTATACGTTGTAAGTTGACGATGAAATATTTCCACCATGCCCAGTCCAATCAGTATGGAAGAATTCACCACGAGGCTTATCAGTACGCTCATAGGTATGAGCACCGAAGTAATCACGTTGTGCTTGTAATAAGTTGGCAGGTAAACGTGCGGTACGATAACCGTCAAAATAAGCAAGTGCTGAAGAGAATGTTGGGGTAGGGACATTTAACTCAATCCCCAATATTACTGCTTTACGCCAGCCTGCATCAGCTTTAGTCATCGCATTTGAAAAGAAATCAGCTAATAATAAGCTATCTAACTCTGGGTTTTTCTCGTAAGCTTTTTTGATGTCACTTAAGAATTGACTACGGATAATACAACCACCACGCCACATTAGAGCGATATCACCATAGTTTAGCGTCCAATCATATTCTTTAGCGGCTTCACGCATCAGTTGGAACCCTTGTGCGTAAGAAATAATTTTAGAAGCATATAAAGCATCATGAATCGCTTGAATCATTTCTTCTTTATCACCCGTAAATGTTGCCGGGTTTTTTGGTAACGCTACTGCCGCTTTAACACGTTGATCTTTTTGTGCAGATAAACAACGGGCAAATACTGATTCAGCAATTAATGTTAAAGGGATTCCCATGTCTAAGGCATTAATCCCAGTCCACTTACCGGTACCTTTTTGTCCCGCAGTATCTAAAATAGAATCCACTAAGGGCTCGCCATTTTCATCTTTGTAAGCCAAGATATTAGTCGTAATTTCAACTAAGTATGAGTCTAGTACACCTGTGTTCCATTTAGCAAAAATAGCTTGAATCTCGTCAACAGATAAGCCTAAACCTTCACGTAAAAGCTGATAAGCTTCACAAATAAGCTGCATATCGCCATATTCGATACCGTTATGCACCATTTTGACATAGTGACCACCGCCGTTATCGCCGACCCATTCACAACAAGGAGCACCGTCAACTTTAGCACTTATTGCTTGGAAAATAGGCTTTACCGCTTCCCATGCGTCTTTGTTTCCACCAGGCATAATTGAAGGTCCGTGTCTTGCGCCTTCTTCCCCACCAGAAACACCTGTACCAATAAATAACAAACCCTTCTCTGTTAAGTAATCTGTACGACGATTTGAATCTGTATAAAGTGAATTACCGCCATCAATGATAATATCGCCTTCTGATAGCAGAGGAATAAGTTTTTCAATCCAAAGGTCAACAACCTCACCTGCCTTAACCATTAGCATTACTTTACGAGGTGCTTCTAAGCTTTCAACCAGTTCTTCAAGAGAATGCGTACCAACAACTTCGGTGCCTTTAGCTGGCCCTTCAAGGAAGTCATCAACTTTGCTAGTGGTACGATTAAAAACAGCAACTTTATAGCCGTTGTCGTTCATATTAAGGACCAGATTTTGCCCCATTACAGCAAGACCGATTAATCCAATATTTGCTTTCATTTTGCTCTCTTGATTGATGATTTAAAAAAACCTAATTTTACCATGCAAAATACAGCAAAGCCTCATTTTAGTCATTATTTCAAGCAACTCGTTAAATGCACCAAAAGAGTAAGATAAAAGTGCATTTATGGTGCTATCACAATAAACCACTATTTTTGTAACCGTTCAGTCCTCCCTCTTTGGAAAAGAGGGATTGAGGAGGTTTTATTAGACAAATCCCCCGTTTTCAAAGGGGGAGGTGAACGGTTACCTATTTTTTACTCCGAAATAACCATAAATTTCTAAGGTAACTGGCTATGCGCCTCTTGAGATTGTTTGAACAGAAACAAAAAATCTACGTATTCTGGGGTAGGTTATTTATTGCCAACGGCCTAAACTCTATTATCTTCAGCTATACTTCACACGGCCACGGATGCGGAGTTTATAAGCTGCTAATTTTTGTCGATAGCAAGGCGCTGAAACAGGCACATAGCAAGCTACGTAACTGTTTCAGCAACGCAGCTATTGGCAAAAACTCAGCGATTAGAAATCCGCAGTCGTGACCGCG
>JALSLS010000414.1 GCA_026988195.1 Methylomonas sp. | reverse complement strand
GAGCTAAAGCCAACAGCTGAGTGATCATATGTGAAGCTTTATCAGCACTGTTCTGAATTTGTGACAACGCTGGTTGCATAGTGAGTATGTCGTCTTCGCGTTTAGCTCGTTCTGCTTGTAACTTTAGCCCGGCTAATGGCGTACGTAATTGATGTGCCGCATTAGCAATAAAACGTTGTTGAGAAGCGATAGCGGCTGATAGTTTTTCCAATAAAGTATTAATGGTATCGGTTAAAGCTCTTACCTCGGTAAATACCTGTGTTTCAGAGATTGGACTTAAATCACTGGGCGAACGTTGTGAAATATCCTTTGCCAATTTGTGTAAGGGTGCGAGTCCGTGACTAATCCCTTCAAAAAGAAGTATGCTGATGAGTAAGGTTAATAATAGTTGAGGGATTAAATCAGCCAATAAAATATCAATCATCATATCCTGCCGTTTGTTTAAAGTCTCGGCTACGTGGATATAAACTTTTTCTGACAAAATACTTGGTACTTGTAAAGAAACCATGCGGATAGCTTTGTCATCAAGGCTTAGATTTGAATAGACAGGCTGATTTATATTTATGGGATGCAAGGGTTCAGGTAACATATCGTCGCCCACTATTAAACCCTTTTTCTCAGCATTGATTTTAAAAAAAGTGGTATCGGTATCATTCCATTTAAATATTTCCAGTGCATTAGCGGATAGGTTTACCGTGACTTTATTATCAATTACCTTAACCTCCTGTATTAGCGAGCGAGCTGAGTGTAGTAACCAACGATCATACGTTTTTTCAACATAGTGTAAGGTAACAAAATAAGATAAAGCCGTTTCTAAAATAATAAAAATGATAACCGGAATAATTAGCCGATAGGCTATGGCTGTTTTTAGACTTCTGATCTTATTCATCAAGTTTATTTTCCAATAAATACCCTAAACCTCGAAACGTCCTAATACCCATATCGTAAGGTTCAATACGCTTTCTAATGCGGTGAATATAAACTTCAATGGCATTATCAGCCAGCGCATCACCATAGACGGACAAATATTGTGCAATTTTATCTTTACTGATGACTTTACCTTTCTGAACCATCAATAGTTCCAAAATTGCAGACTCACGTGAAGACAACGGTAGATGCTCTGCGTTGGCTAAAATTTGGTGGTTACTGGTATCTAATTGCAAACTTCCAACCTCAATCAAATGATTGAAACCGCCATAACAACGTCTAATCAAAGCATCTAATCGTGCTTCAAGCTCTCTAAGTTCAAACGGTTTGATCATATAATCATCCGCTCCCTGAGTAATGCCTTCAATACGATCATTCATATCATCCCGTGCAGTCAAGATCATAATAGGGAGAGAGTATTTTTTCTTGCGTAGTTTGCGTAATAATTGCAGGCCATCTATATCAGGTAGACCTAGATCCAATATTATTATGTCGAAACCTTGAGCCATTAATAAGTGTTCAGCATAAGCACCTGTTGTTGCCCCCGTTACAAGGTAACCCTTTTTAGAAAGCGTATGGGTAAGTCCATCAGCGAGAACCTCGTCATCTTCTATTAATAAAATATTCATTGGCTTGTAAGGTTATTGAAAGCTTTGTTTTCTATAATAACAGCTACTTGATGATGATCTTCTACACCAAGGATGTTTATCAATATTCCTAGCCAAGGTTGGCTATTTTTTAATACTAACGTGAGGTTTTAGTAATGGGTGTTATTTTTGGAATAATTAATATTATAGTGGCTATCTGGTTTTTCTCTTCGGCAGCATCTGTAAAAAAACAAGCCGTCATGTGGGCTGTTATTGGCGGCATTTCTTTCCTTACCCTTAAGTTTTTAGGGTACTCAATGATAGGAATGCTTCAAGGGGCACTTGACCAGTCTATTATTAGTGATTTATCAGAATTGGGTTATTCAGCAACTGAAAGGTCAGCAGGGGAATTATCGAGCGAAACATTTGATGACCAATCTACCGTAGTGGGTATTTTTTATGAGTTTTTCCCTTTGATTATTGCTCTATTAGGCGTGTCCTTTATTCGAGCAAAGTTTATTTTAGGTATGGATTATGTTGCTTCGTTAAAACATAAAACACCTTTAAAACTTGTAACTAGGAGTTCAGCTACGCCAATTCAGTCACCTAGTTTGACAAAAACTGTATCAAGCTGGTGGAATAGAAGTAAAAAGAATTGATTTTATAACTAATTCTTTATCGTTTCCTGATTACCCATGAGCTTCAGCCGTATATAACACACCATGTCCACGTCATACCAGCAGGGATTGCTGGTATCCAGTGTATAGGGACATACGGCCTAGATAATTAGCTTATACTTGATTATACAATCACCCCATCCTTGGGTTCTGGGTCTCGGAAATCCCTGCCGAGATAACGTATAACAGTTGAATCGGCCTTTTTATAAAATGGCTGAGACTCGTACGTAATCAGGTATCACTTTGTTTACATATAAAGGCTATTGCTGATCTAAGACTTAATGTTCTGACACAATGGTTTGGTGAGTAGCTATCATAACTGCGCTCCAATAAGTTATTTACTTGGTTTAGCAATCCTGAAAGTAAAAGTCGCATTAACTTTTTCAGTTATTTAGGAATAGGCACAAAACAAGCTCCTTGGTCACCTTAAATAACTCCGTATCATAGAACAGCAAGTCAAGTAATCATAACCACTTCAGTAATTTCTAGCCAGAATAATTTAGCCGAGAGAGACTTTAACAGCACATACCGATAGCAGCCTTTCAGTGTCGCCATGAAGCGATATCCTCGAAAGGCTCTAAATGTGTATCAATATCAATTCTATCAAACTGGCTACGTATTTTACTCTCTATGCGTTCCAGTAAATCATGTCCTTTTTGTACTGTCCAGTCACCAGGAACCAATATGTGAACAGATACAAAGCGTTGAGAACCTGAGTAACGAGTACGAAGCTCATGGTATTCAATGCCCTGTTGCTCAACAAAGCTATCTAATATAGCTTTAATTATATTTTGTTCATCTTTTGAGAGTGCAACATCCATTAAACCAGCGAAAGCTCGCCGTACCAAACATATTCCAGCCCAGAGTATATTAATTGCAACAACGATAGCAATGATTGGATCTAGGATTTCCCAACCTTCATAGCCTAGCCACTGTAAGGCTGCAAGGGTAGCAATGCCGGCAATAATGCCTACGGTTGTCCATACATCGGTCATTAAGTGCCGACCATCTGCTTCCAAAGTAATGGATTGATGTTGTTTTCCAACTCTGATTAAAATTTTAGCGACAACTACATTAATCAAAGTAGCAGCAAAGGAAATCATCAAACCTAAATCAATTTGTTGAATAGGTTGAGGGTTTTGAAGCCTTTCCCAGGCAGCGATTGCAATACTAACAGCCGCCAGTAAAATCATAATACCTTCAGCGCCACTAGAAAAATATTCAACTTTATCATGTCCATAAGCATGATCTTCATCTGCTGGTTTCGCCGCTAAAGTTAATGCGAATAATGCAATAATTGCTGCAACTAGGTTAATGACTGACTCTAATGCATCGGATAACAAGCCCACTGAATTGGTTATCCAGTAGGCATAGCTTTTCAATAAAATGGTTGATATGGCGGCTGCAATGGATAGCCAAGCATACTTGGTTAATAAGTGACGTGATTGAGGCATAATGTTTGTTGTTTTAATCTTATAAAGTGATGTCTACAGATAAGCCACCTAATTGACTTGATTGGTTTAATTTTAGTTCTCCACCCTGTTGTTGAATCATATATTTAACAATAGCTAAACCCAAGCCATGTCCTGCTTTCATTTCATCTACTCGTGTCCCTCGTTTAAGTAAATTAGCCCTGTTATTTTCAGAAATGCCAGGGCCATCATCTTCAATCACTATATGTAACTTTAGTGTGTTTTCAATTGAAATATTAATCTGTGATTGAGCCCATTTACAGGCATTATCAAGCAGGTTGCCGAGTAGTTCCAGCATATCTTCTCTATCAATAGCAATCGTGTCTTTGCCTGTTAGGGTATAGTGAATTGAAATGTTTTTTTCCTTATACATATTCTCTAACAGCTGTATTAATTCTGGGACTTCCTCTCGCGCATTGAATTTTAAAAGACCTACACCATCACCTGCTAATCGGGCTTGCTTTAACACACGTCCCATAATGTTTTGCATGGCCGTTATTTGTTTTTGTAGGGACTGCTGAATATCGGGTTGTTCTTTAATTTGCTGATTATAGGATAGTTGCTGAATGACCGTTAGCGGCATTTTTAATGCATGTGCTAAATCACCTAAAGCATTTCTAGAACGTTGCAATCGACTTTCTAGGGTTATTAACAGATGATTAATTTCCTTAACTAAATCAAAAGCTTCTTCTGGCACATGAGTATCTAACTGTTCAATATCACCTTGTCGCAGCCTTTTAATTTGTGTTCGTATGTTTTTAAACGGCTTAAAGCTGATGCGTAAAATAACAATTTGGCAGATAAGTAATAAAAATAACAGCATGCCCACTATTCGACTATATTGATACTGAAAGTTATGTTGATTTACGATTGTCGGAGAAAGATCCTCTGCCACAGCGACCGTTAAGGCATGACCTTGTTTATTAAAGCCATATATCATCACAATAAGCGGTTGTTTTTTAGGGCCTGTCAGATAAAGTTTTTGTTGTTCACCCATGGCTACATTAGGAACCAACATGTCTTGATCCCATAGTGAGCGTGACCTAATCACTGCATCATTCATATTAATTTGATAATACTGTCCAGAGAAAGGTCTTAAATAAACCGGTTCAATTTGTTGAGTATTAACAATGATATTATTGGCACTATCGAACTGAATAGCATTTAAAACACCTTCGGCATCATGTTTTAAATGTTGAACCACATAATCTTCAGATAAGAATTGAATAGAATCACGAGTAGTCTGCCACAAATAGCTAAAGGCAAGAACTAAGCTAACAAACAAGCCTAAACTTAACCTCATCTGTATTGAATTCACTCTGTTTTACCCTTAAAAATATAGCCTTGTCCTCGTCGTGTTTCTATTATTGAACTCCCAAGTTTTCGACGTAAATGTCTAATATAAACTTCAATAACATTACTGTCTTTATCCGAATTAGTATCATAAACATGTTCTGTGAGTGTTGATTTACTTAACACTTTCTCAGGGTGAATTAAAAAGAAACGCAGTAATTTAAATTCAATACCAGTTAATTCAATGGTGACATTTTCTTTTGTGGTCACTGTTTGTTTATCTTCATCTAAAGAGAAACCAGCGACTTGTAACAAGCCCGCTGAATGATGATTGGCTCGATGTATTAGCGCTCTAATACGCATCAACAGCTCTTCTGTATGAAAAGGTTTGGCTAAATAATCATCTGCTCCTGCTTTAAAGCCATCCACTTTTTCATACCAGGCATCTCTAGCCGTTAGTATTAGCACGGGCAGTGAGTTTCCTTTCCCACGCCAGTTTTTTAATACCTCTAAGCCATTGCGTTGAGGTAAGCCCAGGTCAAGTATTGCAATATCATAAATATCTTCAAACCCCAAATACTCAGCTTCTAGTCCATCTGATGCCGTATCAACCGCAAAACCTGCATGCTCAAGATCCTTTTTTAATAATTGCAAAAGATCCAGGTCATCCTCAACCAGCAATAAACGCATATTTAATCATCCTGCTTGCGTTTAATAACTTCAGCTGTCTTTGCATCCACTTTCAACTCCCACACCAAGCCTTTATCATCAATAATATCTATCTCATAGACTGGAATATGTTTCTTTATTTCTAACTCAACTTCTAAAATATGTCCTGGATACTGCATTGACACCTTAGCAAGAATTTTTTCTAAAGATAATATTTCCCCTGCATCCAATAGTTGCTTGGCTTTATTATGATCTGTATCCGCAACAGTAATATGGGTGGATAAAGTGAGTAAGACTAGCGATGCTGAGATAATTTGAATAAATGATTTCATCGTTTTTTTCCTATCTATATTTAATTGTTTTTATCAATTTTACGTTTATTGCCTGTTAGCATGGATTTAACCAGGTTTTCTTGGTGTAAAAAGCTTTCAAAAACCACACCTATAATATGAATAATAACTAATAATAAAGTTGCGTTTGCAAATAACTCATGAGCTTCTTCCCAAAAACCTTCATTTTGCATCGTTATTGAGGCAAGCGGCCCCGCATTCTGTTCCGCGCCATAAACAGCAAAGCCAGTAATTGTTGTTATCAACAAGCTTATAAGCAATAACACGACCATAACTGCACCCGCTGGATTATGTCCTATATAACGCTTAGCTTTATGCATCAGTGCATCATTGAAATATGCAATTGATTGTTGTGGACGGCAAACAAAATCAGAAAAACGCGCATGTTGATTGCCTATAAACCCCCATATAAATCGAAAGACAAGTAAACCAGCAATAGAATAGCCGGCCCATACATGCAGTGATAAAAAGTCATCTTCTGTGATAAAGGCTATTAAAAAAGCCACAACTAATAACCAGTGAAATAGTCTTAGTGGTAGATCCCAAACCTGTACGGTGTTTTTTGTTTTCATTTTCAATTTTCAGTTGTTTAAAGTGTGCTGTTAATTTAACAACAGAAACTGAAATGAAGCTGAAAATGAATCAAGGAACAGACCATTTTTGGAAAAAATTAATATTTATTGGTAACTACTCAACCATTCTTGTGCGTTTAGTGCCAACAAGATTGGGTGATTGTTTTTTCCACCTCCCCTCCTTCGCCTCACTTGTGAGTTGGGGCTAAGAGCGAAAGTTACTTTTTATAGGGTGAATAGTTGTATGGTTTCACCCTAATTGATAAGGAACGTGTATGGAATAACGTCCCGAAATTATAACGTAGGATTTTTGTTTCAGGTGGAATGAGGTCACTCCATCTGGAGCAAAAAGACAAGTTAGAAACCGGGAAGTTATTTCATGCACGTTCCTAAAGATTAAACATTGCTTTAATCTTTATCAAGCCTGTTTTTTTGATGAAAGTATTTCACAAAAAACAATCCTACCAATGCTCCCCAAATGACGACAAAAAAATCATGGATCATCATTTCAAAACTTAAATTATTAATATCACGAATATAATCATAAATATCATCCGAGACTAAAAAAGCGAGGATAAAATAAAGAGAAATTTTAAATTTGAGTTTATGTTCATACCAAACCCAGATACCAAGAAATAAAAACCCAACAAAAAAACGTACAAGATTATGGGTAAACATTTCAAAATTAAGATTGTCAACTCTTAGTGCAGCATCAATAAAATAGAGTACAACTAAGCCCCCAAACAAGCATCCAAAAAATAATTTCATAGTTAAAGCCTATTTTTAAATTTCAGTCTCAGTGTAACAAAATTAAGAAATATAAGTTAAATTTGAGTGATTTCAAAACTTGACTGAAAGTAGGATCACTGGGCAAATAGCTTTGTTGTTTTGGGGCACTGGTTTGCCTGCACTGCTTTGTAAAAAGTAGGCTTTTATCAGCGCCCCACTCTTGACTTACTTCTGCTTTTCTGCCACTTCCACAATAGATACAACTAAAATATTATGGCAATCTTTTAGGTAAACCTGTTCACCTAAAAGGCGAAGGTTTTATTAAGTGCTAGGTATTAATACTGCTTATGAATAAGTGGCAATAATATACATACTCCTGATTACGTACGAGTCTCAGCCATTTTATAAAAACACCGGTTCAACTGTTTTACGTCATCTCGGCAGGGATTCACATTATGCTATCCTGCATAATGCCCTTTGGGTAAATGCAAATCTGTTCCAGACAGATTTGTGCCGAGATCCAGAATCCAAGGATGGGGTGATTGTATAAACAAGTATCTGCTAATTATTCAGATCGTACACCCCTATACACTGGATACCAGCAATCCCTGCTGGTATGACGTGGAACTGGTGTGCTGTATAT
>JALSLS010000413.1 GCA_026988195.1 Methylomonas sp. | reverse complement strand
ATCATTTTAAACCGATCCAAGTCGATAACAATAAGGCAATTTTCCACATCCGAATAGTGGCTTTCACCTAGTATTTTCCCTAATATTTCTGAAAAACCACGTCGATTAAGCTGCTCTGTTGCAGGGTCACGACGAGCTTGAATTAACTTTGAAGCCTCTACTGCAAGCACCTCTGTCAGTTTTCGATCACTATTAGAGAAATTAACTTTATCTAAGGAATTGATTAATACTATTAGACCTAATACTTTTGAATTTACCTTAAGGATAGGAGCGGCTATTAATTTATAAGGAATATTTAAATTAGCATATGTCCAACCTTTATCTCCATTGCTGACTAATATCTCAGAACTGTTAGAACAATACCCATATATTTGCTGCCGAATGACTTGCTCTAAAAAAACCTCATTAATGTCTATTACTTGATTTCCCAGCAAATGAAAAAAGAAGCCTTGATCGGGAACATAAATAGCAACATAATCAACATCTAAGTAATCAATACCATTTTGAGCTATCCGCTTAAGGGACTCTTCTTCATCTTCATGATCGTTATTAAATGACTCAAAATCACTTATCCCATAGAGTAAATTAAGTTCTTTATATCGAATAGCAAGCTCATCAGCCATCAGCATAATAGTTTCAGCCTGCTTACAATCTTCTGATAAACACTTTGAAATGTGCAGCAACCTCTTTGCCTGCTCATCAATGACTACTGCAGGTATTATTTCCTTAGTTTTTTGAAAACCTATCAGATAGTAGGGGGTTTCATTCACACCTAAGGTTAAATAACTAAAAAAAATATAACCTTCATTTTCACAGTGTAAATATCTCTTATTTTCTGAAATTTTGTTCCCATTTATTTTGCTAGCAATTGCCTTAAAGTTAAAGCCTGATTTATTTTGAAACTCATCAGACAACTCAAAAGCTAACGGCTTCCCAATATAATTACAGATAGCAATCGCATTTTCTTTACAATTAGTTGTTGAAAAAAAGGGGAGATATTTAATTAAATTAATTTGGCTGATTTTAGTTTTCATTTTCCAAACTCATTACTTATAGGAAAGCATTCACTGAAACGATTTATTAACCTACGTATACTTCGCGCGGTCACGGATGTGGAGTTTATAAGCTGCTGATTTTTGTCGATAGCAAGGCGCTGAAACAGGCGCATAGCGGGCTACGGTCACAAACAGCATCCTGCTTCAAGTGACACTTGCACATCCCTGTGCTTCGTAACTGTTTTTCTAGCATGCCTATGGAGCCAAAAGACAAGTCAGACTTGGGTATTATTGAATCCTCGTTCCTTAGGTTCAATTTTCACTACCTGTTCGTGAAGTCATAACAAGTATTATCCCCCATAATATGGGTAATCACTAAGGAACATGTCACCCCGTCAATTTCACCTTATTCTTTTATAACACTTGCAGATACAAAAAGTATTTCATAAGTTGCGGGAATTCCATTCTTTTCCCTGTTTTTTTCATATCCAGAAATCATTGCTTGCATATCAGTTTTACGCGTAGTTTGTCGATTCCGATGGGACAACACATTATGCGCCCCTATTCCTTTCAACTCACGCATAAGTTCAATAACGCTTGAGTAATAAGAGTAATAAGATTGAGTCACTATCTTTATATCTTTAAACCCAGATTGGCGTAAAAAGCCCTCTATTTCACCTGCAGAATAAAACTCATTAACATGTGTGTAGTCATCAACAGCGGCCCATGCCTTTTTTAATTCTTGCAAAGTATTTGGTCCAAAGGTTGAAAACAGTATTTTTCCTTCTTTTTTTAGTGCCTGGTTAAATCCCTTAAACACGGTTGTTAAATTTTGACACCACTGTAAAGCCAAGTTTGAAATAATCATCTCAATAGAATGATCCATCAAAGGCAGGTATTCTGCATCAGCACATAAATAGTGTACATTGTTAGCTGTTTCTAACTTTACTTGGGTGCGTTTAAGCATTGCCAAGGCAATATCTACAGCCACTATTTGCTTAACATAATCACGCTCAACTAATTGCTGAGTTAAAAAACCTGTTCCACAGCCTAAATCCACAACCTGCTGACACTGACTTTGTTCTGAAAGCTGTTGTAATAATTTTAACCCAACTTTTCTTTGTAAAGCAGCCAATTCATCATAAGTATTTGCTGCCGATGCAAATGATTGTCTTATCTTATTTTTATCAATGGTTGATACTACACTCATACGCTTTGTTTTATTATTTCAAGAACATCTGATTGATGAGATAAAAAAGGCACATGCCCTGCCCCCTCAATAATATTCACTGTTATCTCAGGTTTAATAGCTTGCATATTTTGACTGACCTTTACAGGAATTAAAGAATCATTATCACCTTGAATAATAGAAACAGGACAATTTAGCCTTAGCAATTCGGCTCTTAAATCGGTATGCTTTAAGATATTCAAGGCACTGTTCAAAACAGGCTCAGTGGGTGGGTTACATTCTTGAATAGCTTGCTTCAACTCTTTTAAAATATTTTTTCCATCAGCCAACTGGTTTACTTGTAATGCCAAAAAACGAATTAATGTTAGCTGGCAATTTAATTGTAAATTATCAGCAAAGTCATTTAACATCTTGGGGCTTACTCCAGCCCAGTCAGATTCTTGAACAAATCGCGGATTGCCCGCCAATAGGATAAGTGAATTAACATGTTGTGGATATTGACTGGCTAAGCCCAAAGCAACGGTAGCTCCTAATGACCATCCCAATAGACAGCAAGGTTTTTCGGGCATAGCTTCAATTAATGCCTTAATGATATTATCTAAAGTGTAAGGCTCAACAGTAGCACTTAATCCATGTCCAGGTAGGTCTAAACAAATCACTTGGTAGTTTTGCGCCAATTGCTGAGCAAATTTCCGCCAAATACCGCTATGCATTGCCCATCCGTGAATTAATACAATTGGCTTGCCTTGGCCATAAACTTCTTTATGAATTTGAGTCATAAGGAGGTACTCTCTAAAGCATCTAGCAATTGGTCTACATGCTTTGGTTGATGATTTGCTGAAAAAGTGATTCTTAGTCTAGCCTCACCTTTTGGGATAGTAGGAGGGCGAATTGCACTCACTAAAAAACCTTGGCTTAACAAAGCCTCACTAATATCAACTGCACGTTGGCTATCCCCTATTAAAAGAGGCTGTATGGCTGAATCTGATGGCATTACCGGCAAACCCAGCTGATAAGCTCCTAATTGAAAACGCTTAACCAGAGATTGTAATTTCTCTCTACGCCAGTTTTCGGCAATAACCAGTTTAAGACTTGTCCGAGTCGCTTCTGCAACGGCGGCAGGTAAAGCAGTGGTAAAAACATAACTTCTGGCTTTTTGGATTAATGTTTCAATTAATACATCAGACCCTGCGATAAATGCTCCAAAAGTACCAAACCCCTTACCTAAGGTACCCATTAAAATAGGGACTTGTTGTTGAGTTAAATTTAGTTGCTGTAAAACGCCCGCGCCTGTTGTACCCATCACACCTAAACCGTGTGCATCGTCCACCATTAGCCAAGCATGTTTTTTTGTTGCTAAAGCAGACAACCCAGCCAAAAGGGCAACATCACCATCCATGCTAAAAACTCCATCCGTTACAATTAAAGTTCGACCATTGATGGGATTAATTTTGTTGTTTAAATCATCAAGATTATTGTGCAAATAACGTTTAAAACGCGCGCCAGACAATAAGCCTCCATCTAATAATGAAGCATGATTTAA
Organism: Methylomonas sp.; assembly: GCA_026988195.1. Classification (GTDB taxonomy): domain Bacteria; phylum Pseudomonadota; class Gammaproteobacteria; order Methylococcales; family Methylomonadaceae; genus QPIN01. Next base: position 4,231 of record JALSLS010000413.1, on the reverse strand, counting down.
TCGGTCTTGAAATATTTGGTCACCTCGCCCCATGAGTGCAGAAATGACCCCAACATTTGCCATGTAACCTGTAGAAAATAACAATGCTCTATCACGCCCAGTAAAATCAGCTAATTCTTCTTCTAAAGCTTGGTGACTTTGACTATGCCCACAAATTAAATGCGCAGAACCACTCCCCACACCATATTGATCGGTCGCTTGTTTAAAGGATTTAATCACTTGTGGGTGGTTGGCTAAACCCAAATAATCATTACTACTAAAATTAATAAGCGGTTTACCATCAACTATTATTTCAACACCTTGAGGTGTTGAAATAATACGCCGAGAACGATACAGGTTTTGTTGCTTTATTTGTTGCAACTCATCTGCTAAATCAACAAAACCCTGCGCCATTATGCGTAACTAGAACCACCAGAATAAATCCCTAAGCGATCAAACAAAGCTAGATCATGGTTACTCATAGGGTTGTCAGTGGTTAATAATTTGTCACCATAAAAAATAGAATTTGCACCTGCAAAAAAACACAAAGCCTGCATTTCATCTGACATTTCTTTTCTGCCTGCTGATAAACGCACTCTTGACTGAGGCATTAAAATTCTAGCGACAGCAACCGTTCTAATAAAAACCAACGGATCCAATGCTTCTGTATTACTTAGCGGAGTTCCCTCGACTTTTACCAACATATTAATAGGCACACTTTCTGGATGCTTAGGAAGGTTAGCCAATTCTATTAATAAATTAGCTCTGTCATCGTCAGACTCCCCCATACCAACAATACCGCCACAACACACATTAATACCGGAATCTCTAACACGCTCCAAAGTATCTAATCTATCTTGATAGGTTCTAGTAGTGATGACTTCAGAATAATATTCTTCTGAAGTATCTAGATTATGGTTGTAATAATCTAACCCACCTTCTTTTAAAGCAGCGGTTTGTTTGTCATTCAACATCCCTAATGTGACACAAGTCTCCATACCCAAAGCTTTAACACCTTGAACCATTTCTACAACCCTCTCAATATCTTTGTCTTTAGGGCTACGCCAAGCAGCTCCCATACAAAAACGTGATGCCCCCTGATCTTTTGCTAATTTAGCTGACTTAATCACCTCATCAACAGGCATTAAAGCTTCAGGGGTTAAATCAGAATCATAACGTGCACTTTGCGGACAATAGCCACAATCTTCTGAACAAGACCCTGTTTTAATACTTAACAAACTACTAATCTGAACTTCATTTGGATCAAAATTATCTCTATGTACCGTCTGTGCCTTAAAAAGAAGGTCATTAAAAGGTAGGGCATATAATGCTTTCACTTCATCTAATTGCCAATTATTTTTAATTGAATTTGCAATATTTAATTGTGCATTTGGTGAAATTTGATCTATATTTGGATTTACTGACATTCAATTTATCTCGCTTTAAACAGGCGCTTGTCAACCTGGCTAACTATTTATGGTAAACAACTGGCTTAATATTATACAGCATTACCTACTACCACCAACATGCATATTATGTAAAAATACTGGAATTGACGATCAAGACATCTGTCAGGGGTGTTTTAATGACTTAACTCGTAATACTCAATGTTGTTATCGCTGTGCCGAAATATATGATTTCTCAATTTCAAAACCTCAACTCTGTGGGCATTGCATTAGCCAATCACCTTCATTTGATGAAACCCACGCCCCGTTTATTCACCAGAGTAGCATTCGCTATTTAATAGCCACTTTAAAGTTTAACCAGCAATATAAAAATGCTCGCCTATTGGGTTTATTACTTGCATCCCACCTAAAAAAAACAGCCGAAATGCCTGAAATAATTATTCCCATCCCTTTGCACAAGCAGCGTTATAAACAACGAGGTTTTAACCAAAGCATTGAAATAGCAAAAACGTTATCAAAACAACTTAATATCCCCTTAAATACCACATCCTGTATTCGACAACGAAACACCCCACACCAAGTTAACCTACATGCAAAGGAGCGCAAAAAAAACATTAAAAATGCATTTAAAATAATCAAACCGATTACTGCACAACATGTTGTAATATTTGATGATGTAATGACGACAGGCTCTACCGTAGATGAGCTGGCAAAACTATTAAAAAAATCAGGAATAAGTAGAATTGATATTTGGGTTTGTGCCAGAGCATAAACAATTTATGCTCTGGCATAGAAAACCATCAGCTCGTAATACCTCCTCTTCTGAAAAACAAGCTAAAAAGAGGGTGAGGAAAACTTACTTTAAGCTGTGGACCGATATTAAATTTAATTTTCTATCTTAAGCAGCCAACCCTCTTTAGCTTTACAGTTATTTGTACCTATCACTTCAATATTAATTCTGGCATAACCACTGTGCAATGAAGCAGGTAACTTACCTGTAACCGAGTAGCCCTTATTTACTTTACTAATATCAATTTCAACGGCTTGACCTTTTGCGTCGACGCTGATACTAGCAGGGTTCGTTGTCGATGACGCAAGAAATGAAAATTCTGACTGAGCCGTTACAGTTGATAAATGAGCCGGTGTGAATTGAGTCAAGCGAGGTTTAGCACATGCCTTCTTACTGCTACTGCTTCCATAGGCAAGAGCATTTGTAGAGAGTGACACAAGCATGAAAGCTATTAACACTTTAAATATTTTCATAGCGGATTCCAATAAATAACCAAAGACATGTCAGTCGAGTTTAGCATATCTATATTTGAAACATCGTTATCCTTTAATTTATTAGTTATCAGTCGCTTGACTATAAAGATTACTGAGCAGGCGAATCACTATAAACATCATGTTTTCAGTAAATTTCACTGAAGCTACTCGCTCAATACTTTCAGATGCATAATCACCAATTGATTCGTTCATTACTTCTATCAACCTCAATTGTGTCACTTCATTATAGGCGCGTTCAGTGAATCGTTTTTGTAGCTTTGCTCTTATTTTCTCATCCATCTGTTGGTCTGGAGTCAATGATTGTAATTCAGCATCTAAAAGAGCCATTTGACGCTCTAACCACTCTTCAGTTTGAGCTGGCACCTTACCAAAAGCATGCTGATAGACACAAAGTGCATCAAAACTTAACTCCATAAACATGTTCGCCATCTCTTGATTTTGCTTGGCTATCAGTGAAGGAAAAATATTAAAGAGCGTTTGCGCTAAGGCCGGCTGTTCAACCTGGAAACCCTCCATAATTGAACGTCCCGCTTCTTCATCTATATTTCTAGCGTATTCGATTGCTTCATAAAGCTCTCGGTCTGTAAGTTCATGCATAATTTTAATTTAATAGAATGGTTAGATTCCTGTAACTCAGTGTTCCAGTTTTTAAGTTTAGGAAAAATAGAAAAAAACAAGTAAGGTAACTCGCAATAAATAAACCACCCTCATCGTTCCCTCGCTCCAGCGTGGGAATGCAGCTAGTGACGCTCCAGCGTCATGGAACGCAGGAGCGTTCAGTCATGAATTATCACGCAGAGCATGGGAACTATTTTTGTGGTTTATTTAGTTCGATTAGGTATCAGCATCAGCATCACTAAATATCACTTGTTCAATCACGGGTAATGCCTGCTTAATATGTTCAAAGCTATGTGATCCACCCTCATAAGTTACAACATTTGCTTTGTCTTTATAGACCAATTCAGTATTGACAGAGTCAATTAATTCATCCGCCATATCTAATAAGATAGTTCTATCTATTGAGTGGGTGCTATTTTTAATGTACTTTTCATACTCAACATACTGATCACAATTATTCTGCTCCCATTGATAAGGAAGACCTGTCTCAAAATTTTCTGTGACACCCATAAATTGTGACAACAATTCACTTGCTACAATGACAGGGTTAATCATAATAGCCTTACTCCCTGTCTTGATTGCCAAGTATTCACTGGTAAAGCCTCCCATTGAGGAGCCCATAAAAATCACATCATAGGATTGATCTAAATACTGGTTCCACTGAAACAACATATCTTCTACGATACCTTCAAAATCTCTGTAATCAACGTTAGGCGCATAAAATAAAATATCCTTTTGTAAACAGAATTGCTCTAAAACCTGAAGCTTTTCCTTGCTTGTTAATAGTACATGCTCTAAATCCAGTGATGCAGAGTTGAATCCATGCAGGTAAATAATTGCTTTTTTCATCATAGCCGCTAATTCCAATTTATTTATATATCACTATTTTACCCGATAATGTAGGAGCGTCCGCCCTCGGCGCGAAGTTAATTGAAATTTTCAGA
>JALSLS010000412.1 GCA_026988195.1 Methylomonas sp. | reverse complement strand
AGTGTAATGGAAAATAAAGCTAAGCAGTTTGTAATGGCTAATCAAGGTGCAACAAAATCAACGGTTGAAATTATTAATAAGTTGCTAGTAAGAGGGTAAATTTAACTATTTATATATTACTCACCCATTGCTTGTGTTCTTAAGCTATCACTCAAGTGAGGAGGGGGGGGGAGTTGCTATTAATGATTCATTACAAACAATAAGATCATAATAAATAGAATTTCAAAAGAGAGTATCCGCCCTTGAATCTCAAAAATGGCTTTGTTAGACAATAAATGAAACTTTCTTACGTCAACTTCACAATAACTAATGCCTACAAATCCAGCTAAAATCAAAAAATACATAAAATGATAAAGTTCTTCTCGATGGTGAAAAAGTAGGTCAGCAATTAAATGTGAAAGAATAAAGCCAAAAAAACAGGTGCTAACAAACCACATACTTAACTCCATAGGGTAAAATTTTATATGGAAAACTTCGGAATTTTTAATGTGATTAAGAATGTTGATTCTTGATGTTGCGTAAAGCAAAGGAAGATAGTGGTAAAAAATGACAGCACTTAATGGGTACATGACAACGGAAATATGCTTTAGAAAAGATAATCCGAATGCAATAATGATGGCTATAAATAATGGAATGGAGCGCATAATTGTTTATATAAATAAGAGTTAGATAGTAAGCAATGTGCATTAAATTAGCCCCTGAAGTTACTTTGGGGGTTTTAATTATTATAGCTGATGATAATAAATTGGCTAGAAGACTACCCTAGGATAAGCCGTATTGAGTTGGTTGCCTCTTAGGAACCACTTGATACAGTATTCCTCTCTGCACATATTTACCTGTTAGCTGAAAGTAAACAAATTGCCAGCTGCCTTAATAATTTATCCAAAAATGATTTTAAATGAACGTTAAACATAAAATAAAAAAAATAGGAATGAATAAAATCATTTTTATAGTGTTGGGTCTATTTCAAAGTGGTTTTGTTTGTGCGGAGCCTATTCAAATAATTAAAATTAGTTATATTACTCAAGAGCAAAAAATACCGGCTGCTTTGTCCAATTTAGATGAATTTATTCAATATAAAGGCATGATGGGAGCAACTATTGCAATTGATGATAATAATACAACAGGGCAATTTACCGGACAACAGTTTGTAATTAATAAAATTATCGCTCCTATAAAGGCCGACATTGTTCAGTTATTTAAGCAGCAAGTCGCTGATGATGTGTCTTTTGTAATCACTAATTTACCAAAACAACAGCTATTGCAACTGGCAGATCTTGACTCCGCTAAAGATAAGCTGTTTTTCGACTCAACGACTTCAGATGATGATTTAAGAAATCAACAGTGCAGAGATAATATCTTACATTTATTACCGAGTCGGGCAATGCGAGCAGATGCACTTGCTCAATATATGATGAAAAAGCAGTGGTCTAAGTGGTTTCTAGTGACGGGAATGTCTAAAGAAGACCAGTTGTTTTCAAAATCGCTTAAACGAGCTGCTAAAAGGTTTGGCTTAGAAATTGTTGCGCAAAAGCAATGGACTCATACCTATGATGCACGTAGAACGGCTCAGTCAGATGTTCCTGTTTTTACCCAAGGTATTGATTATGATGTCTTAGTCGTTGCTGATGAGCAAGGGTTGTTTGGGGAGTATTTTGAGTATCGAAGCTGGAAACCTAGACCGGTTATTGGCACTCAGGGCTTGGTTCCTACTGCATGGCATAAAACACATGAACAATGGGGAGCAGTACAGATACAAAATCGCTTTAAAGCTTTAGCGGGTCGCAGTATGCAAGAACAAGATTATGCGGCTTATTTAGCGGCCAGGTCTATTGGTGAGGCTGCTACTAGAACTCATTCAAACCAAGTGCAGGCCATAAAAGACTATTTAATAGGAACTGAATTTGCCTTACAAGGCTATAAAGGTAAGCCTTTATCATTTAGACCTTGGAATGGGCAGTTAAGGCAGCCAGTGTTGCTGGCTGCAGCTAGGTCGTTAGTGGCCGTTGCTCCTATCGATGGTTTTTTACACCCTAAAACAGAATTAGATACACTGGGGTTTGATCAACCGGAGTCAAGTTGTAACCGTCAAAATCCAGTTAATAATGAACTGGCTACAGCTATAAAAAATAACAAGGTTGATAAACAAGGAGTAACGGTGGATAAGCTCATTCAGCAGTTGAAAAATTATTATAATCGTTTGAACGGAAATAAATAAAATGAAAAAAAGTCTATTGAGTGTTGTATTTCTGGCTGCTTTTTTTAGTTTAGGGGTTCAGGCAGAAAGTGTCATTGTGACTTTAGAAAAAGATAATGCACTTGCTGTTATTGACCCGATTGCAGGTAAGCTTGTCAAAATTATTGATATTGGGCAGCGGCCCAGAGGAATAGCACTTAGTCCCGATAATAAATACTTATACGTGGCTACCAGTGATGATAATACCGTTAAAATTATTGATGCTGAAACCTATAAAATAGTTGGACAATTGCCTTCTGGGGATGACCCTGAAACCTTTGCCTTAAATCCAGCGGGAGATAGATTGTATGTATCAAATGAAGACGATCATTTAGTCACTGTTATTGATATACCCAGCAAAAAGGAAATTGCTCAAATTAAAGTAGGGATAGAGCCTGAAGGAATCGCTGTTAGTTCTGATAATTTATGGGCTGTTAGTGCCTCAGAAACAACGAATATGATTCACTGGATTGATGTAAAAACCAATCAGATCGTTGAAAATACATTGGTTGACGCTCGCCCCCGTGCGGCAAGTTTTACTGCCGACAATACTCAGTTATGGGTTACCTCTGAAATGGCAGGTACTTTAATGATTTTAGATGTTGCAAGCAAACAGATTATTAAAAAAATAAAGTTAAATATTCAAGGCTTGAGTATTGATAAGATTCAACCTGTTGGGGTTGTGATAGATAAGGACAGGCGCTGGGGTTATGTCGCTATTGGCCCTGCTAATCGGGTTGCGGTTATAAACGCGCAAACTTTAGAGGTTGAAAAGTTTTTATTAGTTGGACAGCGTGTTTGGAATTTAGCTTTTTCACCTGATCAGAAAAGACTCTATACCACCAATGGCCGAAGTAATGATATTTCAATAATTGAGCTAGAAAATCATAAAGTGACTAAATCCATTGCGGTAGGGCGCTTTCCTTGGGGAATAGTTTCAAAGCCATGATAAATAAACCAGCACAACAACAATCCTCACTTGCCATCGAAGGTTTATGTTTTTCTTATAATGGAAAAAAAGCACTGGATAATGTAAGTTTTTCAGTTGGCTCAGGAGAGTGTACCGTTTTATTAGGTCCAAATGGAGCGGGTAAAAGTACCTTGTTTTCCTTAATTACTCGTTTATATGATTCGCATATAGGTAAGTTATCTCTATGTGGGTTTGATGTAAAGTTGCAAACTCGCCAAGCCTTATCAAAGCTTGGTGTTGTGTTTCAGCAAACAACATTGGATCTAGATTTAACGGTGATGCAAAACTTACGTTACCACGCAGCACTACATGGTATGAGTGGAAAGTTGGCAAACCAGCGAATTCAAGAAGAATTAGAAAGGTTGTCGATGTATGACCGACGGTTAGAAACAGTGCGTCAATTGAATGGAGGACATAAACGGCGAGTTGAAATTGCTAGGGCATTATTGCATAAGCCGGCTTTATTATTGCTTGATGAGCCAACGGTTGGTCTTGATGTCGCTACTAGGCACTCTATTGTTAAGCATATACATGACTTGGTTAGTGAGCATAAGCTGTCTGTACTTTGGGCAACGCATTTGATTGATGAAATATATCCTACTGATCAGCTAGTTGTTCTTCATCAAGGTCAAATAAAGGCTAAGGGTGAAATAGAAGATATATTAAAAGCTACTGAGACCTCGTCAATTAATGATGCTTTTAAAGTCTTAACTCAAGGAGAAGAGCGATGAATATGCTTCATTATTGGCGTGCAATGTGGGGGATTATTGGGCGAGAACTTTGGCGTTTTGTTAAACAAAGAGAGCGATTTGTTTCTGCTTTAGTAAGGCCTTTGGTCTGGTTATTTATTTTTGCAGCTGGCTTCAGGGCTGCGTTGGGTTTTGCTATAACACCGCCGTATGAAACCTATATTTTATATGAGGTTTATATCACCCCTGGGTTAATGGGGATGATCCAGCTCTTTAATGGTATGCAAAGCTCTTTATCAATGGTTTATGATAGGGAAATGGGGAGTATGCGAATTTTAATGGTATGCCCATTACCTCGGTGGTTTTTGTTACTAAGTAAGCTGATAGCAGGCGTTTCTGTTTCGATATTACAGGTTTATGTATTTCTATTGATTGCTTGGTTTTATGGGATTGAAGCACCTTGGCAAGGTTATTTTTATGTGCTTCCTGCTTTGGTGCTTGCAGGTGCAATGTTAGGCGCTTTAGGTTTATTATTATCTTCTTTTATTAAGCAGTTAGAAAATTTTGCTGGGGTGATGAATTTTGTAATTTTCCCCATGTTTTTTATGTCAACAGCGTTATACCCTTTGTGGAAAATGAAAGAGTCAAGCGAGTGGCTACATCACCTTGCATTTTTTAACCCATTCTCACAAGCTGTTGAGTTGATAAGGTTTGCGTTATACGGACAATTTAATAGTTTTGCCTTTATTTATACTTTAGTTGCCTTCTTTATTTTTATGAGTATTGCTGTTTTGGGGTACAACCCATCAAAAGGTATGATGATGAAAAAAGGGGGAAGATAGCGTGCTTGAAAGTACAGAAACGATCCTTAAAAATAGTCTAAACTAAGGAACGTGCATGAAACAACTTCCCGATTTCTAACGTGTCTTTTTGCTCCAGATGGAATGATCTCATTCGTTGCGTAGCTTGCTATGCGCCTCATGAGATCATTCCACCTGAAACAAAAATCCTACGTTATAATTTCGGGAAGTTATTCCATACACGTTCCTAAATCCAATTCACTTTAAAATAAGATCAGGTAGTTTGTGAAAAACTCTTTTTTTCTAATTATTCCGGCACAGCAAGATGCCCCAGAATTGTTAGCGCTTTATGAAAAAGATCGAGTGAACCAATGGATTCTAGAGTTACCAACAGCTAACCCTAGCTTATCAACGAAGCTGTTTTATGATTTTTTAGAGGCATTTAATAAAGTTGTTATGCCTGCTCAACAAAGGCTCGATGTTCTAGAAATGTTGAGGCCTTCCTTTTTGGTTATAGAAGATTTTTTGCGTCCAAGGTTATTAAATGCGGGTTTCCCTAAAGGGGAAAACGAGCGAAAAGTCTTCAATGTACTTGTTTTAATAGAAAAAAACTTTACGACTGGTTATTGGATGGCTATTCGTGAACTAACTCGTCGGGATGTAGGGTGGTTTCAGGGTAAAAATATTGCTTTGGCTCTGCAAAGAACAATAAAAGGTTTGAGTGAAATTATTGTTACTCATTATATGATGTTTCAGGTGGTGCCAGACTGGGTATGGATAGATTTACATTCACTTTATAAGTTAAGTGTAAAGGCCAAAAAAGAAACCACAAAAGTAGTTGACAGTACACGATTACCCAGTAAAGTCAGCACAGCTGAAGACTGCTATAAACAGGTGTTACTTTTGAGTTTGACTGACCCTTCAGGCTTGATGCAAAAAGAAGTTTTACAAGTTTATAAATTTATCGTAAACCTATGTCAATTTGTGAAAATTGAAAATCACCCAATTGATTCCCAGAATAAACAATGCATCATTTTAATGGATGAAGATGGTGCACCCTTCTGGAAAAAAGAGGAGGGGGAGGAAGATTCTTATATGATGTATTTGGATTTTTCCAAACTATATAAAACGTTGCAAACACCAGAAAATATGGTTGACAGTGAAGAAGCAAGGTTTAGCTCTCTGCATGGGGGTAGTAAGGGTTCAGAAAAAATGTCAGTCAGTTTGTTTTTGTATTTACAGAAAAGCTGGAAAGGTGAGGTTTTTGAAGGAACTAACTTTTTCACTGACAGATTAGATAGATATATTGCCATCGGCTTAGATGCAACACATTCATTACAGAGCAATACCAGAAACAAAGATATAGCTTCATTTGAGCTTTTGGCTGAATCTTTTTCTGATAGGGAGTTATCCTGTACTTTTAATAATGAGGGTGTTTTATCAATTGGTAGCCTTATTAGTTTTAGAAAAAAAAATGAACCAGAAACTAAGCGTATTTTATCAGTTGTTAAAAAAATAACTATTCCAAAAAATAGTAAAAAAATAATTTTTGAGGTCTCAGAAATCACCCCAGTATCATATGCAGTTAGTTATACTCACCTTGATAATGGTGCAAAGGGCGAGGAAAAGCATAAAGCTTTGCTCTATGGTTTAAAAGATAGTAAAGGTGAAAGAAGTTATATTATTGTTGAATCCTTTATGCTAAAAAATGAAGATGGCTTATGGCTTTATATGAGTGGAAATGATTTTCCCATTATTTTGGGAAATAGAAAAAATATCGGCTTAGGTTATTGGCAGTTTGAATGCAGGCAGATTGAAGAAGTGCAAGTGGAAAAGATAATAAAGAAAAAAGGCTATGATTTTATTTAGAAATGTGATTGAAGTTGTGAGCTTATTTCCTACACATTTCTTAGTTATTCATTATTTTTTTACTAAGATGAAATGAGGACTTGAAAAGTTTTATTATCGTGGTACCTTTATCAGTCAAATTATAATAATAAAGAACGTATAATAAAGTAGTAATATAAATGGGTATTACTATTTTTTACGTTTTATAAGTTTTTAGTGAAGAGGAGAGTTAGTATGAGTGATGACCAAAATTCTAATGATATAGAAGAAACAGCAGAAGCAGTAAAAGAGGCTGTAGAAGGTGCGGTAGAAACAGTTAAAGAGACGGTGGAAGAGGCTGTCGATGTGGTGAAAGACGCTGTTGAGGATGTTGTGGAAGATAACAGCAGTGCTATTTCAAAAGTTATGGAGCTTAAAGAGTCAAACCCCAAAGTATTTTTTGGTGCGATTGCTGGCTTGGTTGTTGTTATTCTTTTTATGTTTATGGGTGGGGGGAGTAATGCTACTATTCAGAAACATAAGCAAGTCAATTTATCAGTAGGGAACTCTTATACTTTGAAAGCTATTAATACCTATAGTGACGATGTTAAAGTTAGATTGGTCGCTGTTCCTGGGTCTATGGCTGCTTATGATGATAGTAAAGCAGAAGATGGTAGCAATGATGCCTGTAAGCATATTCCTCAAGGTACTAAAGTTAAGTTATTGAATACTCAGGAGGCTTTTGGCGGGGCAACATTTGTTGAACTTGAGATTCTTGGTTCAGGGAAGTGTGCAGGTAGAACAGGTTGGGCATCTGCAAGTAATTTGAATTAAATGTTGACATTCTCTGAATATCGATTATAATATACAAATAAATTGATTAGCGGGAATAGCTCAGTGGTAGAGCACAACCTTGCCAAGGTTGGGGTCGCGAGTTCGAATCTCGTTTCCCGCTCCAATATTTTAAGAAGCCGCGTATTTCGCGGCTTTTTTATTGATAAAGATTTATGTTTTAAGGCTGCTTAGCAAAATGGTTATGCAGTGGATTGCAAATCCATCTATGGCGGTTCGATTCCGCCAGCAGCCTCCAGAATTATATAAAAAACCGCTTATTATAGCGGTTTTTTTTTGCTTGGAATATTAGGACCATAACCTTTCCTCGTTACGTATAAGCTTCAGTCAATACGTAAGCTTGCTTTTAGCTCTCTCCAGAGGGGGAGGGTAGACGGCATGTAAGGCAACGCAGCTATTGGCAAAACTCAGCGGTTAGAAAACCGCAGTCGTGACCGCGCGAAGTATAAACCTACATTCCGCATCTATAAATTTAAAATTAGATATTTTATAATCCACACCACACAAAGCTAATATTTTAAGGAAAATACCATCGCTGCCCATATCGAAACTGGCTCAATGCAGGCACCAGCACTTTACAGAAGTCATAAC
>JALSLS010000411.1 GCA_026988195.1 Methylomonas sp. | reverse complement strand
CATGCAATAATTCAATTGGGGCAGATGTTTTAGTCTGCAACATGTTTTCCAGTTTTTTAATTCTGGCTTCTAACTGAGCAATCTTTTGATCTTTCTCATTTGTTTTGGTTTGTAAAAGTTGTTCCAATATTTCCCGAATGTGGTCATCATTATTTTCTGTAGCATGGCTTATAGTTGAGACCCACAGCAACAATAGAACAGACAAAAAACGATAACTGATGAATATTCGATTTTTTTGAAAAACTTGAAAATAGTGCATAGCCTGCTAGCCTTAAGATTGTACAAAGTAAACGCAAGTTCACTGTGGTCAATTATTAATAGTAGTAGAAGGCGTAAAAATTACAAATAGTGTTTTTTGAGTAAATAGTGACTTTATATTTCAGACTATTATTTGTTATACCTACTTTTCTATGAAAAATGAATGCTATATTTTAATTTGTCTAAATATTTTTATTCTCTTCACAAAATTACCAAATTACAATGTCTTCTAAAATACCTATTAGTTTTAAAACCCGAATTTATCTAGGGTATCTTTCTATTATTTGTCTTTTATTTATTATCACCACAGTAACTTATTATGAACTTGGTGAGATTACTGATAAGGTTGATCAATCAAATGAAAACGTATTACCCAAGGCATTGCTCAGTCAGAAAATTGCCTTTAATGTAGTACAAGTACAGCAGTTTTTAACTGACGTGTCAGCTACTCATGATCCGGCTGGTTATCAAGATGCTGAAGATGCGGCGCAAGCATTTAACAAGGCAATCAAAAAATTTCGCCAGTTATCTTTAGATGATAATGAGACACTCAGTCAGCTAGACCAACTCAGTATTCAGTTTAAAGCATACTATGCGCAAGGAAAAAGCATGGCAAAGGCCTATACCTATCAAGGGATTGAAGCAGGAAACCAGGTTATGCAATCTTTTGATCAAACGGCTGAAACATTAACCCAACTTGTAAAGCAGATAGAAAATGAGCATATTAAGCAGGTGAGCCAGTTAACCCATTCTATCGTGAAACAAAGCCACTTTGCATCTAGGCTTACAATCATTGTATTTATTATTTCATTGTTTACATCACTTATTATTGCTTGGGTAATCACTAAAAAATTACAATCACAGCTAGGGATTGATCCTTTTTTTGTACAAGGAATTGCAAAAGAGATTGCTAAAGGAAATTTACAGCGAGACATCAGTGTAGACAAAGATGATACAAGTAGTCTGATTTATGCCATTAAAGTCATGCAAGGTAATTTAAAGCATATTATTAATTCAATAACAACAACTTCTGAACAGGTCACACAAGCGGCCAACCAATTAGGTGATGCTTGTCAAGTCATTATTGTCAGTGCCGAGGCACAAAACCAGTATGCTTTGACTACAGCCGCTGCTATGGAAGAAATGACCGCTAGTATTGATGAAATAACCCAAAATTCCAGCAATGCTGCAACTCAGGCCGATCAGGCAGGTGAAGCTGCTGATAAAGGCTTTACGATTGTTAACGATGCGGCAGAAGAGATGACCGGAATAGCCAATGTAGTCTCTGAATCTTCCCAAATTATCAGTGAATTGAGTGATAGTTCACAGCATATTTCTGAGGTGGTTGAGGTAATTAACCAGATTGCCACTCAAACCAATTTACTGGCCCTTAATGCTGCCATTGAAGCTGCTCGTGCCGGTGAACAAGGCAGAGGTTTTGCTGTGGTAGCTGATGAAGTTCGTGGTTTAGCGGAAAGAACATCAAATTCAACTCAGGAAGTGGCGAGCATTATTGAAGAAATTCAAGGCAATTCTAACAATGCTGTAGCAAGCATGAAAAAAGGCCATGACAATGTGAATGAGGGTGTTATAAAAGCAAAAAAAGCTGGCGAATCCATAGTAGCTATTAAAGATAATACTACCTTGGTGAGAGATTCAATTAACAGCATTTCAGTTGCTATGGGTGAACAAAATTCTGTTGTGAAGAATGTTGCTCAAGATGTAGGAAAAATTTCAGAGCTGGTAAATGAAAATAATTCATCAATAGAGACATTGAATGCCACTATCGTAGAATTAAAAGAGATGGCTTCCAATCTTAATGAGGCTGTTTCAGTATTTAAAGTTTAGCTTGTTTTTTTGCAACTATTCATCATATTACAAATATTTATTTGTATGCTGTGTTTTCTTATTTTGCTTTTTTCTTTGAAAAGAACTTAAGGCAAACGTGCACGTTCCTTAAGTTAACAATTTTGGGATTAGTCTTTTAAACGTTTTTTAAGGTTGACTAATTTTGAAGAATATCTATTTTCTCACCATAAACCAAAGACCAGACTCCAACCTTTTTCCTATATATCTAGTATTGAGGTTTCACCTTCTAATTCCTAAGAAGGTGAAAGCTAGACATAATACACAACTTTCTAAGCAACATTAGTGACAAGGAAACCCAGTGCTATGACGAGTATCATGCGTAGCATTATGGATAACTTCAATAGGCGCAAAGCCCACCACCATTAAAACCATAACACCCAACAAAGCAGCGCCTAATACTTGACGAGTTTTAGCTTGTGCCGAAACACTAGTTGTATTTTGCTTAATTGTAGAAATTTCTGACATTTTCTTACCATTAGTTAATCAATTCTATTCGTTTAATTTTAGCACAAATTAACCCCATAGCTATAGACACTGTTAAACTATTCTTACACCGATAATCTTAATTCTATTACTATGAAAAAAATTCTTTATTCAGTTATTCTTGTTGTTTTAGCCTATATTGTCGAACAGAAAACAGGAGTTTCACTTTTTGATAGCTCAACACTGAGTGCAAAATCTGTTTCCGCCCCTCAATCGCCCCCTACTCAGAAACAAAGCTCTTTTCAAGCACAGACAAAAAGCACTAGTAACCCAATCCTATCAGCCTACAATAACCATCAAAGTGATGTTCAAGTAAAATACCAAGGCATTGTTCTTAAAGTATTAGCCGACGATCTAAAGGGTTCGAGACATCAAAAATTTATCTTAAAAGTTAACAGATTATCCATACTGATCGCTCATAATATTGATTTAGCCCCTAGAATTGAGGGTTTAAAAGAAGGTGATAACGTAGCGTTTTATGGGGAGTATGAATGGAATGAAAAAGGCGGAATCGTTCATTGGACTCATAGAGATCCGGGTGGTCGCCATATAAATGGTTGGTTAAAACATAAAGGTCAAACCTACCAATAAAGATAGCCCCCTAACTCTAACTCTTTTGAAAGTAAGTTAACACGTTTAGTATTACTGGTTTTATGGTGTTTATTGCCATAATTGAGAAGTTAGAGTTTATGATAAGTAACCTAGATAGAATAATGAGTTGTATGTCTTCTGAAAAGGTAAAGGAAAGAAATGAAGTATATAGTGTGCTTTATTATTCTTTCATTAGCAGACTCTGCTTAGCTAACGTTCAGTATTATTAATTGTTCATTAATATTGAACATGATATAATTTTGAACATATTGACTAGTTAATGAAACCTTTAGTAAACAAAGACAGCATGGATCAACAAACGACAGAATATCAAATACTTGATAAAGCCATTGCTGCTATTCAGCGTGAGGCTGGCCTGCGCTTTACTATTATTAATACTGATACGACTTTATACGATAAGCGTGTCGATGCAATCATCCAGATGACTGCTGATGAAATCAATAACGGAGCTAAGAAAGGGAAAACGCTCTTTGTTGAAATTAAGAAGTGGGCAAATCAGGCTAACATTGGCGCGATTATTAACCAGATCAATAGAATTTCTGAAGCCGGTAATCAGGGCTTGTTTGTGGCGGATTATATAAACCCTAAAATGGGCGAACGATTAAAAGAGGCGGGTATCCAATTTATGGATGCTGTGGGTAATGCGTATATCAATCAGCCACCTATCTATATTTATATCAAAGGTAATAAGCTTGAAAAAGAGTTTATCACTGAGCAAAAAACTAAAACCGGTAAAGCCTTTCAACCGACAGGAATGAAAGTGGTTTTTGCTTTCCTTAGAAATAAAGCGCTTATCAATGCGCCCTATCGTCAAATTGCTGATCAGGCTCAAGTCGCACTAGGAACGGTGGGTTGGGTAATTCGTGATTTAATAGCTCAAGGGTTTATTCTTGAAGGGATCAATAAAAAACAGCGCAAGCTTGCTGATGTTGATGGCTTATTAAATAAATGGGTAGAAGCGTACCCCTATAAATTAAAAGAAAAATACATGATAGGCCGCTTTACCGCGGATGATCCTTTTTGGTGGGAAGGCATAAACGCTGAGGAATTTAATGCACTCTGGGGTGGTGAGGTTGCGGCTGCAAAAACTACAGATTACCTAAATCCCAAACATGCAACGGTGTATATCAAAAAGGAGAATGTGCGGGGGTTTCTTAAGATGGCTCGTTTAAGAAAAGCTGAAGCCCATGAAAGGCCAAACATGCAAATTGATTTAATAGAACCTTTCTGGAATATTGAATTCAAGGGGGAAAATGATATTGAAACAAATGAGCATGTCGATCTAGCTCCACCTATTATTACCTATGCTGATTTGATAGAAACAGGTGATGCACGTAACTTAGATGCAGCGAAGAGGCTCCGTGAAAACCACATACGTTAATATTGCAGGCAAGCTTCCGCTAGGGTTGGTCGATTTGTATGCTGATATTAGTGGACATGCGAAAGTTTTAGATATTGATTATCTTGTGGTGGGGGCGATGGCGCGAGATTTAGTATTGGTTCACGGCTTTGGTTCAAAAATAGAACGGGGTACAAGAGATGTCGATTTTGCTATTAATATAGCGAGTTGGGATGAATTCAATGCCTTAACAGGCCGCTTACTTGCGGCAGATTATCACGCTGATAACAATAGAGCACATCGACTGTATTATAGGAGTGGCACAGATCACGAATGGGAAATTGATATTATACCCTTTGGTGAAATTGCTGATGCTGATAACAATATTTACTGGCCGCCAAAACAACATACCGTAATGAATGTTCGAGGCTTCTCTGAAGCGTTTACAAATGCCTTGCAAGTACAGATTAGTGAAAAGCCAGAAATAATCATACCCGTTGCCTCACCTGCAGGAATTTGCTTACTTAAGCTACTTGCTTGGCTGGATAGAGAGTTTGATTTAAGGCCAAAGGATGCCTCAGATTTTGTCTATTTGATTGAGACTTATAGCAAAATTCCTGAAGTATTTGATGTATTGTATGAGCAAGACTATATGGAAACACAAGGCTGGGATGAAACAAAAGCCAGCGCCATGAAATTAGGCACGGATGTATCTGAAATCGCATCGCCAGATACAAAAACTTTTCTTGAAGCCGCTTTATTTAATAATGATGTGAAAAAAGAACAATTTGTAAGAGATATGAAGAACAATTCGCATAAAAGTTTAGAGCAATGTGAAGAACTGTTTATTATTTTTATGGATGCCTTTTTAAGTGATGGCTCGAGGCGGTTGTAAATAATACTATAAGTATAAGTATAAGTATAAGTACCCATGAGACTGAAAATAAATTGCAAATACGGGGTCATACATGGTCCGCCCCTTAACTACACCCATGTAGATGACACAGAAGATGGACAAAAAGACTAGCTAGTTGAGCAAGTTATTTCTTGCACGTTCCTTAGCTTAAGAAAAAGTATTACAACCTTGTATAGAGCCTTCACTAAATCCTTTTTTAAACCACTTTACCCGTTGTTGAGAAGTTCCATGAGTAAATGACTCAGGGCTTGCATAACCTCTGGCCTGTTTTTGTAAACGGTCATCACCAATAGCACTGGCCGCAGTTAAAGCTTCTTCAATATCACCTTGCTCCAGTATCTGTTTAGCCTTTTCTGTATGATTTGCCCAAAGCCCAGCAAAACAATCTGCCTGTAACTCTAGCCTGACAGATAGCTGGTTAGCCTGCGCCTGACTAATCCCCTGTTGAGCTTGACGTACTTTAGTCGAAATGCCTAATAATGTTTGTACATGGTGTCCCACCTCATGCGCAATGACATAAGCCTGAGCAAAATCACCCGGCGCATTATGCCTGGCTTTTAGTTGTTGGTAAAAGCCTAAATCTATATAAATTTTATGATCACCAGAGCAATAAAAAGGTCCCATAGCCGCTTCTGCATTCCCGCAAGCCGAACGCACTTTATCAGTAAACATCACCAATTTTGGCTCTTGATAACGTAAACCTTGTTGTTGAAAAAGAGCATTCCAAGTATCTTCGGTATCAGCCAAAACAACACTAACAAATTGCCCTAATTGCTGTTGCTTTTCTGATGGCCGATAATTGGTTTGTTGGGCACTAGGGGCTTGAATAGAAAGACCGTCCACAATACCCAAAACAAGCTTTGGGGCTTGAATAGAAAGACCGTCCACAATACCCAAAACAAGCTTTGGATCCACTCCGAAGTACATTGCCCCTAAAGTAATAACAATAGCCATTAAACCACCCGTTTTTTTACCCGCTCTTCTAGGCTGGTGATACCCTCGCCTATCTTCAATATTTTGACTGCTTCTTCGATTACGCCATTTCATGTTTTACCCTTTATTTAAAAGATTAGGGACGTGTATGGAATAACTTCCCGAAATTATAACGTAGGATTTTTGTTTCAGATGGAATGGTCTCATGAAGCGCATATCAAGCTACGCAACGAATGAGACCATTTCATCTGGAGCAAAAAAAACAAGTTAGAAATCGGTAAGTTGTTTCATACATGTTCCTTAACTGAACCAAGATGCCATTACATCAGGATCACTTGCAAAATACCAGTGAATATAAGAAGCACGCAAATTCTTATAGCGTACCCCTTTATCGCCTCTAGAACATTCAAAACACCCTTCAAGCTCCTGCTCACCTACCCGAGTAGAGTAATGAAACTCATGCCCTCGCACACCACTCACCTCTTCTCTATAGCCTAAAGAAGCGAGTTTTTTCTGCATTTTAGAATAAAAAGGTAAGACTCCCGCCATAGACCAAGCAGTCCCATGAATATCAAACAATTGCTCACCCAAAAGTATAGCCCCCCCACACTCAGCCAAAACAGGAAAGCCTGATTGTATAAATTGGTTCAATGATTCCCAACTTTTAGACACTGATAACGCTTGAGCATAAAGCTCAGGATACCCCCCTGGTAACCACATAGCATCAGCATTTTTTGGAACCTTATCGCCAGCAATCACAGAAAAATACAGGATCTCAGCACCTTGCTGTTTTAACCAATCTATATTAGCCGGATAAATAAAACAACAAGCCGCATCTTTAGCAATCGCTATTTTCTTTCCTGCTAATCGCTTATTTTGTATTTCACTGATCGGCGCAACTTCATTCCATTCCGAAAATGCCGATAATAATACGGGAGCATCAACATGAAAACAGCTCAAAAAATCAGGAACATCAATATTACCAGGGGAGACCAACCCTAAATGACGTTCTACTAATGCAGGAGCATCTTTTTCCATCCAAGCTAATAAAGGGGGCATTTGATGGTCTAATAAAAAGTTCTTCAACAAACTCGCATGATGCGCACTGCCCACTTGGTTAGCAATCACACCAGAAATAGTGACCCCCATCTTTTCGGCATAATCACAAAAACCACTGACTAAAGGCACAATAGAGCCACTCATCCCTTTAGCATTAACCACCAAAATAACGGGGCTTTGCAAGCCTTTAGCCAAGTCAGCACTAGAACCATCTAGCCCCACCCCACTCCGCCCATCAAACAAACCCATCACCCCTTCTATTAAAGCCAATTCAACTTGTTGATGTTGTTTATTAACCTGCTGCTGTGACTGTTCTAAACCAACCATCCGCGTATCTAGGTTGTAGGATGTTCTCTCAGTGATTATCTGATGCCAAAGAGGGTCAAGAAAATCAGGCCCCGCTTTAAAAGATGTAATACTATGGTTTTGAGTTTTCAGATATTGCAATAAAGCCAACATAATCGTGGTTTTACCACAACCTGACTGGGTTCCTGCGA
>JALSLS010000410.1 GCA_026988195.1 Methylomonas sp. | reverse complement strand
GTCATTCCCAGTAGGGTGAGTTTGAATAGCATTATTGTAGTCACAACCAAACGCGAACTAAAAAATGAGAAAAAAACGTGTTACTTTATTAGTTAGATAGAGGCGAGAGATGCTAAGAAACTAAGGCATATTGTTCGTACTCATTGGGGCATTTAGAACAATCTGCATTGGGTTTTGAATCAGGCATTTGATGAGGATTCATATAGAACTAGAGCTTCGCTTAGTATCGCTAAAATGCCTATCATGGCCATGTTGCACTAAACCTTATTAAAACAGAGAAAGCGGTAAAAGTTGATGTAAAAAAACAAAACGATTAAAAGCGGGGTGGGATGATGATTTGCTAAAATTCTTTTCGGGCTAACAAAAATTATAAGCCATTCATATATTTTAATTCGATTTCCCAAGGGGCATAAACGAATAAAAGCAAGCTGGAGAGATGATTATCTACCCAAAATATGGTTAAATTTAAGCCTGATTGCTCAGTCTGAGCTGACTTTCTTTCACCATAATAGGGTCGTTATGCATTAATTAACATAACGACCCATTGTAGTCAGTCGAGATTCTTAAAAGAATCTGCCTGTTATTAAATATTTATAACGGTTCTACTTTATTTGCACATGGTCCTTTTTGACCTTGGCCTACTTCATACTCAACAGCTTGACCGTCATTTAAAGTTGCGTAGCTTCCGCCAGCCTGAATTTCTGAATGGTGGACAAACAAATCTTTACTTCCATCTTCAGGTGTTATAAAGCCAAAACCTTTATCAGCACTAAACCACTTAACTGTACCTTTACTCATGTGTTATCTTCTTCTTTAAAAGGGTGAATATAATATTACTCTTTTCACTATCACCA
Source organism: Methylomonas sp. (assembly GCA_026988195.1). Lineage (GTDB taxonomy): Bacteria > Pseudomonadota > Gammaproteobacteria > Methylococcales > Methylomonadaceae > QPIN01. Next base: position 2,681 of record JALSLS010000410.1, on the reverse strand, counting down.
TTACGAAAAGAGTTTTCGAAATCTTTCAAATCAATTGCAGTACATTCTGCCTGCTTTGATCTTTATAATCAACATATTTCTAAAATACTTGAATATGGTGTCCAATATTTTAAGTGGTATCAAATTTAAAATCATAATTTTCAGTGTCATAATCAGAGAATAAAAAGCAGCAGCCTCACCCCTAACTTCTGCTGTCTGTCTGCCTACGACTTATAAACGACTACACTATAACATTTTATCAAATAATACCGTCGTCCGGGCTTCTTAACAGCAGGTAGACCCTAGAGTACAGCTGTTCGAGTAGCACTCGGTGAATACAATTTTGTCAACGTATTCGCTACCAACTTTTAACTAAATCCCCTGCTTTAATTTTTCTAATATCAGAAGTAAGTTCCATTTCACCAACGGAAAATCCTGCTTGCACATCCTCAATATGAAGCACTCCAACTATTTCATTGCTTTGCATATTTGCATGCGATTTTACGGCATAAACTACCAGACTATCACCCTTTCTTAATTTATCTTGGGCACCTGCTGCAATATATACTTTTTTATTTTCAACTTTTAATACTGTGGTTGAAAATGGGTAACAGGTAAATAAATGTGCAACATCTTGACTGGCTAACTGAATAATTTCAGAAATTGCATGTCCTGAAGGTGTTGCCTTAAATCGCTCACTACCCACGGTATACCCTGTTGGTATCCACACATCACCAATAATGGTGTCTGTATACCGATGTTGGAATAATAACGCACCCGTCAAGCCATCATGCACATAAACATCAATCGCCAGACCACGTCTAGCAACAAAATCGCGCATCATTGACTTTACTTGAGAGAAAAACCCAGAGCCTCTTACATACTCTGTCGATTCAACTTCAAAATCCCTAATCACACCAGACAACACAAACTGCGCCCCCTGCTCTTGCGCTATTTGCACAACAATTGAATCTTGATAACCCATTTCATCAATAATTTCTGGTGCCATATCAGGGCGAGAATAGAGTATGGTATGGGTTTTATTTGTTCCCATAAAATGTCCAGTTTCCATCAGGATATTCATCATTTCTCTTGGAATACCACTGTATATATCTTGAGTTTCATTTGCACTTATCTGTCCAGAAACCACACCAGGAAAACCAGTTGCTATTATTTTTTTACGATAGGGTGAATTACAAACTTGGCCTTCTGACAAGACGGCCAATACCTGCAAATGATATACATTATCAGTAACCCACTCATCAACTACCTTCGTGCTTCCTAGAATGGCTTCCGATGAAAACTGACTTCCTGCTTTAGCTGAAACTTTCCGAATAGCCGAGCGAAAAGCCTGCTTTCTTGCCAGTAATTTGGCACCTTTATTGATGCTAGCTTGTCCTTCTACGGTAAATGCTCTGGGAGCGCTTTCTACTGGAGATTCTGAAGTAGAAATTATGCCACAGCCTTGAACAAGAAGAAGACTCATTAAAACAAAAATTTGAACCATAGATTTCATTATATTGTATAAGCTAACTACTCAAAAACTAGGTGGGTTAACACGCCATAACGAGATAATACAGATACAGCCATATTACCCAGCCACTCAGCATCGTATAAACCAGCTCTCAGCATTACACTATCAACCGTATTTTTTTTCTTAGAAAAACCTGAAACACTTAATTGAGATGAGCAGCCATAACAATTCAGATTAACCGTAGACGCTGCGGCTTGTTTATAACCAATTCGAGTAAACTGGATTTTACCTTCTTCACGTAAACAGTGTAAAACCACCTTTACCGAGGATGAAATGCACTTATAAAAACGGGGGGTTATGACTAATGACAAGCTTACAGATTTTTGACCATAAACCTTTTTAGATTGTAACACTTTCGCTTGCCGTAGAAATAAATCGAAATAGACTCTAAAAGGCTCTGCTTTGATAACTTGATCAGCAACCAATAACCCATCCGCTAATTTTTCTTGGTAAAGTTGTTTCGCAAGTGATCTATAGGCACTTACGGTCGCAGCTTGCTCTTGAGCAAACTGGTGTTGCTTTTGAGTTAAAGAACTTATCTTTTGTAGCCTACTATAGCCTTGCGCTGTTAAAACTTTATCAGTTTTTTTTATTACTAGCTCATCAGGCTTAGTGGCGACCGAAGAACACGCAGCTAAAGTCATGCTAACGATGATCCAAAGTAACCTTGTCAATTTATTCACCTATAACCTCCATTCATCCTTAGGCACCTAGAAACAAATATTACTCCGCCCAACACAGAGTAATATTTATGACCAGATACCTTAGTTATCGGCCAAATCAAACATTACTTAAATTATTCGCCTAAAACCTCAGAGTTATCTGTTCTTTCAACAGACCATAATTTTTCTAACTGATAAAAATCACGCGCTTGAGCAGTCATGACATGCAAAATAATATCCCCTAGATCCAATAACACCCAATCTGATCCTTGCTGGCCTTCCATACCTAAAGGTTTAAACCCCTTTTCCTTAACCTCTACAAGAACATATTCAGCAAGTGATTTTGCATGTCGTTCAGAAGTAGACGTGACGATGACCATATAATCAGTCACACTTGTTTTCCCTATCACATCCAGAACGATAATATCTTGTCCCTTTCGTTCTTCCAGAACATCTTCAACAATTTTCAATAACTCTTTTGTTTGCATTTCTCTCTCTTTGTTATG
>JALSLS010000409.1 GCA_026988195.1 Methylomonas sp. | reverse complement strand
AAAGGGGGAGGTGAACGGTTACTAATCTTAATATAATGACAGCAATATCCTGCATCATCTAACGATAAAACCGGACATTGCTGTTAACCCTTTTATACTCTGACCTGTCCATCACCTAATACTACATATTTTAATGAAGTTAGACCCTTTAAACCGACAGGCCCTCTAGCATGTAACTTATCGGTACTAATGCCGATTTCTGCACCTAAACCATATTCAAAACCATCGGCAAAACGCGTAGATGCATTCACCATAACCGAACTTGAATCCACCTCACGTAAAAAGCGCCTCGCTAAAGTGTAGTCTTCAGTGACTATCGTTTCTGTATGTGCTGAACTATGTTGGTTAATATGCTCAATCGCATCATCAATATTATCTACAATCTTAATAGATAATATAGCTGCTAAATATTCAGTATCCCAATCTTCTTCAGTTGCTCTGGAGCATTCAGGAATCAGCGAACATGTTTTAAGGCATCCTCTTAATTCAACACCTTTTTCAAGATACTGCTTTGCCAGTAGAGGCAGTACTTCTGCAGCAATTGACTCAGCTACCAATAATGTTTCCATGGCATTACAAACCCCATATCGATGGGTTTTTGCATTGAAAGCAATATTCACGGCCTTGTCTACATCAGCCTTCCCATCAATATAAACATGACAAATACCATCTAGATGTTTAATAACGGCAATCGTTGCTTGTTCTGAAATACGTTGTATTAAGCCTTTACCACCGCGAGGCACAATAACATCGACATAGTTGTCCATCGTAATCAATTCACCTACAGCTGCACGATCTGTGGTTTCAACTACTTGCACAGCCTCTGCGGGAAGTTCTGCAGCTTGCAGACCTTCTGTAATACATTTAGCAATCGCTTGATTTGAATGAATCGCCTCTGATCCGCCGCGTAAAATACAGGCATTACCTGATTTCAAACAAAGTGCAGCAGCATCAATGGTGACATTTGGACGTGACTCATAAATAATTCCTATGACCCCTAAAGGAACTCGCATTTGCCCTACTTGAATACCACTGGGTCTATAGCTAAGATCTGTTATTTCCCCAACTGGATCAGCAAGTGCTGCTACTTGGTGTAACCCTTCAATCATTGAATCAATTCCAGCAGGATTTAATTCAAGTCGATCCAATAATGCCGAATCCAAGCCATTTTCCTTTCCTGCCACTAAATCTTTTTGATTTTCTGCGACTAATACATCTTTGCTTTTTGCTAGTGCTTGCGCAATTTTAATTAATGCCAGGTTTTTTTTGCCTGAATCAGCTTTACTTATTTCTCGCCCAGCTTTCCGCGCTTGCTGACCAAGTTTATTCATATACTCTGTTATTTCCACTTTAAAAATGCTCGTAAAGTATGCCAACCGTTAATTATATCCTACTTATATGTAACAGCCATGATTTCAACTAAAAATAAAGCCGGATAAAAGATCACTCAGTTATTCAAGTTATTCCCTGTGCCGCCCTTAATTTATCCCGATTAATATAAAGCCATTGTATGGCAATAATGGGGATACCTGATTCAATCCTGCCATCCTCTAGCATTTGATAAACTTGATCAAATTTAGCCGTTGTGACTAATATATCTTCATGCTCATCATCAAGACCATGAACGCCTCCCACATTACTTGCATCGACAATACCTAAAAATAAGCTAATTCTTTCTGATGCACCACCAGGAGTGGTATAGAACTCATGAATCAAAGTTAATTCCTCTATCTCACACCCTGCTTCTTCTACCGACTCTCGATAGGCGACCTCTTCAGCCGTCTCCCCTTCTTCAATCGCACCCGCTACAATTTCTAGCAACCAAGCACGCTTAGGGTTTAAAATGGCACCCGCTCTAAACTGTTCAATTAAAACAACCTCATCGCGCTTGGGATCATAAAGCAATACCGCCACGCAATTCCCTCGCATAAATAATTCTCGGGTTATTTCTTCACTCCAACCGCCTTGGTATAAGGTATGTTGTAACTGATATTTTTCCAGCCGAAAGAAACCGTTATAAACTACTTCCCTGTTATTTATTTTGAAATCCTTAATCATTTATATACTCCACCCGATAAACAACTCCGAGCGTATCATCTGCGATTAATAAACTTCCATCAGGCATTTGTAAAATATCCGTTGGCCGACCTAATACTTTCCCTTCTGGGGTTAACCACCCAGTAATAAAAGACTGTTCAGAAATAGGTTTATCCTTTTTAAATTTAACTAAGGCTATACGGTAACCATGCGGTTTAGTTCTATTCCAAGACCCATGTTGAGCAACAAACAATTGATTAACAAAACGTTTAGGGAATTGCTTACCGGTATAAAACTTCATCCCTAAAGGTGCCATATGGGCTTTAAACTTCCATTCTGGCGCATTAAATTGTGAACATTGTTTGTTAGCTGCCAACTCAGGGTCAGCAACAATTCCACCATGACAATAAGGAAAGCCAAAATGCTGCCCTTTTTCTGTCCATTTATTTAATTCATCGGGAGGGGTATCATCGCCTAGGTGATCACGTCCATTATCGGTAAAAAATAATTGATTGGTTTTTGGCTGCCAATCAAAACCAACTGAATTTCTAATACCTCTCGCTAAAATTTCAAACTCACTGCCATTTGGATTAACCCTTATTAAAGAGGTGTAAATATCCTTTTCCGGCAAACAAACATTACAAGGCGCACCGACTGCCGTATATAATTTACCATCTAGCCCAAAACGTAAATATTTCCAACCATGATGTTTATCTGAGGGCAAATCATCATAAATGACTTCAGGCTTAATGCGACTCCCCAAATGATGCTCAATATGTTTAAAACGTAATATTCTATTGGTTTCAGCAACAAATAAATCCCCCTTTTGATAAGCCACACCATTAGGCATATTTAAACCAGTGGCAATAATATAACGCTTATCAGCTTTACCATCACCATTGCTATCTTTTACCGCATAAACATCCCCTTGCTGCCGTGTCCCTATATAAAGCACACCAGTTTCACTTAACGCCAAAGTCCGCGCATTAGGAACATTGTCTGCATAGATTGATATAACAAACCCTTGAGGTAACTTTAATTGCTGTAAAATTTCATTATGCTTGTTATCGACTGCAAAACTATGCCCTACCCCTAGAAAACTAATTAAAATGATTTTAATAAATTTCATATCCCACTCTCCTGATTAAACTTTTAACTATATTAACAGTCCAGTGTATTGAAATTAAATCTTTATCCCCCCATATTTTAAATTAATATTTACTACTTACTAAAAAAGGTGTCTTAATATGATGCGAATTATACTTTTCCTAGCAACAAATATAGCAATAATGATCGTTATCAGTATTGTCTTCAGTGTATTTGGCATTGGCAGTACCTTACAAGCCAATGGTGTTGACCTTGACCTCAATGCGCTTTTAGTCTTATCAGCGGTAATAGGAATGACAGGGTCTGTTATTTCATTAGCCATTTCTAAATGGTCTGCAAAAAGGGCTATGAATGTTCATGTCATTGAAAATCCGCAAAACCAAACTGAGCAATGGCTGCTTGCATTAGTTGCCAAACAAGCTAAAGAAGCGGGTATTGGTATGCCTGAAGTGGGTATTTTTGAAACCCCCGAACCTAACGCCTTTGCTACGGGCATGAGCAGAAATAACGCATTAGTCGCGGTAAGTACTGGATTATTACAAGCCATGAGTGCCGATGAAGTTGAAGCGGTGGTGGGACATGAAATTAGCCATGTCGCTAATGGAGATATGATTACGATGGCACTAATGCAAGGCGTGGTTAATACTTTTGTTTACTTTTTTGCTTCAATCATTGGCCACTTTGTAGACAGAGTGCTTCTAAAAAATGAAGAAGGCCATGGCATGGGATATTACATCACTCAAATGATTGCTCAAATTGCTCTATCCTTCCTAGCCTCTATGCTTGTTATGTGGTTTTCACGTTACCGTGAATTTCATGCTGATGCTGGCGGAGCTCGCTTAGCAGGAAATGAAAAAATGATTGCTGCTTTACGTGCATTACAACGTGCGCATAGCCCTGAGGATTTACCTGGCCAACTCGCTGCTTTTGGAATAAATGGTGGAGGTGTTCAAAAATTATTTATGAGCCACCCTCCACTTGAAGAGCGTATTGCTGCTTTGCAAAGCAAAAGGTAATACAGTTTGTAATATACCCCTCCCTAGCTCCATCTTTAGGGAGAGGTGTATTCTACGGTAGTAAAATGAAAGAAATATGACATACTGTAAACAAAAAAGAAACAATTAATAAAATAATTGTCTATTGTAAACAAATAAATCCTTTAGTATAGTATTCATATCTTCACTATTTAAAGAAGATACTTTTATT
>JALSLS010000408.1 GCA_026988195.1 Methylomonas sp. | reverse complement strand
ATAGGATGGACCTACAGCAGGAATTATTTTCACCATATACAATTGCCCATTCTTTCTAAACTCTTGAATAGTTTTTTTACCTTTCCTAATAATTGTAATATCAGGCTCCAAGGTTTCGCCACTTTTAACCGGCATAGGTAATTCTGGTGGTTCTGGAACGGCTTCAAAACCTGCATTTTGTTCCGCAAATGCAGTGTTTGAAATAACGATTAAAAATAGAACTATAAACTTATGCATGATACGACCCTCGGTCATCAATTGTTATCTACATCATATTACAATTTATATATTTTTACCTAAACAACATACACTCTATTACCTATTTCATATTTCAGCGCCTCTGGCTGGCAATCATTTCCCTCGCAAGGTAAGGCAGCCGGCAACAAATAACCCTATACTCCTTTAATATGACAAAAAGATGACAAAATAGGGAATGATCTGATTTTATAACGCATTTTTTGTTAAAATCACAGCCTATCTAACTCTATACACCATTATGAATAAACTATCCAGACTACCCAAGGAAGGACTCGCCGGCCTTAAACAAAATTGGCATCATGACATACAAGCTGGTTTTTTTGTTTTTCTTATTGCCTTACCCTTATCTTTAGGTATTGCTATTGGCTCTGGGTTCCCCCCTTCAGCAGGTATTATTACCGCAATAGTGGGCGGTGTACTCGTTTCTCGCCTCAATGGTTCTTATATTGTTATTAATGGTCCCGCTGGTGGCTTAATTGTCGTTATGCTCGCTGCGGTAGAATCGCTCAGCGATGGTGATGACATGATATCGGGTTATCGCTATACCTTAGCGGCAGTTATGATTACAGGCTTAATTCAAGTTATTATGGGTAAATATAAACTAGGAAGTTTAAGCGCCTTTTTCCCCGCCCCTGTGATCCATGGAATGTTAGCCGCTATGGGGATTAGTATTATGGCCAGACAAATCCACGTTATGTTAGGGGTAAGCCCTGAAGCTGATAGCCTTTTTTCTTCGATCGCACAAATACCTAATAGCTTATTAAATTCTATCCCTGAAATTGCCACTATAGGTTTAATTTCTTTTGCTATTTTATTATTTTGGCCGCTTTTAAAACCCTATAAAATGGGTAAAATTCCCGCACCTATTATCGTTTTATTATTAGGAATGGGCTTGGCTCAATTCTTTGGCATCGAACACGACCACTATCATTTTTGGCAGGATGAATTCCACCAACACTTAATTTCTTCTCCCTTTCTCGTAGCCATTCCTACCGACGTTGCCGCCTACTTTTACCTCCCAGACTTTTCAAAAATCCTAACCTTTGAATTTTGGATGGCAACCATTACTATTTGCATGGTCGCAAGCCTTGAAAGCTTATTAAGTGCATCCGCAGCTGAAAAAATAGACCCTTATAAAAGACCGACTGATCTTGATCGTGATTTGTCCGCTGTCGGTTTAGGTAATGTTGTTTCCGGCTTTTTAGGAGGCTTACCGATGATTGCTGAGTTTGTTCGGAGTTCTGCCAATGTTGAAGGCGGGGCTCAAACGGGGTGGGCCAATTTTTTCCATGGCCTAATATTATTATTTTTTGTAGTCGCCTTCCCTCACTTTATCCACAACATTCCGCATGCCTCTTTAGCCGCTTTACTAGTTTTTGTTGGCTACCGTCGCGCAACACCTCAAATATTTAAAAACGTATTAGCGATAGGAAAGGATCAGCTATTTTTATTTGTAGTCACTATTTTAGCCGTATTAGCGACTAATTTATTAGTCGGGGTACTTGCGGGTGTTTTTGTAAAACTGATACTGCATTTGTTACGCGGAGTGTGGTTAAACAACCTGTTTAAAATTCATTTTACAATAACAGAACAGGGAAATAGAGTGACCGTTAAAATTCTCGGCTCAGCATTGTTCTCTAACTTTTTACCCCTTAAAAAAGCAGTTGATAGTATTGAGCCCGGTAAAAATATAATATTTGACTTCTCTAATGGCTATTTAATCGACCATTCAATTCTAATTTATATTGATGAGTTCTGTACCCGCTATGAAAAAAATTGCGGACAATGTCGAAAAGTAGGTCTCGCTCTAAAAACTTTTTCTGACCATAAACTTGCTGCACGATTAATGACTGCGGATGATAGAAAAAAGTAAGGAACTTTAAAAGAATGAGCTTACCCACTGAGCCCCTCACTGCCATCAAGCTAAGGAAATAAGTAGGATGTGCTGACGATAGGAAGCGCATCAACTGCAGGCTATGCGCTTCCTATCGTCAGCACACCCTACATCAACTTGCTTAACTTAGAGTACTTACTTTTACCCCTTAAGAGAGAGTGCCTTATAGCTAAATTATAATGCTTGGGCAGGATCATTCTTATAACACTCCTAATATGTCAACTTTGAAGAATAGATAAAACAGACCAATAACGTGCAATAAATAAACGACTAAAATAGTTTGCTCCAGTATGGGAATTCATTGCTGAACACTCCAGAGTTCCGTGACGCTGGAGCGTCACAAACTGCATCCCCACGCTGGAGCGAGGGAACGATCCGGGGACAAAGTACTTATTATGAGTTACCTTGGCCCATCATCTATTCTTCAAAAGTAACTATTCAGATTGTGGGTAGGCAATGATAATGCAGGAGCAATTGCCGAGAGCCGACGCTCCTACGAAACATTTTACTAAAGATGCTAAATAGCAAGTTAGATCACTTACGGGCATGAACCAGAAAATAACCAAATCAATGAATTATAAATTTATTATTCAAGATCAGCCTTCAAAATGACTATTTTTCTTTTCCCTCATTTTTATCATGATCTTCATCTTCATCATCCATTTCTGAAATTTCTTTCAATCTAGAAACAACATGGTAGTTAATAGTCCCTTCTGGGTATTCGCCATCTTTGTTCATAACACCTGCTGTTTTCCCCATTAACAACTCTAAAGTTTCATCAACCTTGGAAACAGCATAAATAGTGAATAACCCCTGCTCAACAGCCTCAACAACCTGTTGTTTTAACATCAAGTTACGTTTATTTGAGACGGGGATAATGACAGCATGCTCACCTGTTAAGCCTCGAGTCTGGCACAGTTTAAAAAAGCCTTCTATCTTTTCATTAACGCCACCAATAGCTTGTACTTCACCGTATTGATTAATCGACCCAGTGATCGCAAAACTTTGCTTTATTGGCGTTCTAGTTAATGCAGAGATTAAACAACATAGTTCAGCAAGCGATGCACTGTCACCATCAACATAACCATAAGACTGCTCTAAAGCTATACTGGCAGAAATAGCCAGCGAGAACTTTTGCGCATAACAATACCCCAAATACCCCGTCAAAATTAGCACACCTTTAGAGTGTATTGCCTGCCCTAATTCCGCCTCTCTTTCTATATCGACAATACCTCGAGAACCTGGGTAAACCGTAGTGGTTATACGTGCGGGCGCTCCAAAACTACTTCCCCCCACTTCCATTACCGTCAACCCATTCACTTTACCTATGGCCTCTCCTGAGGTGTCGATCAAAATAGTACCATCGACCATTTCAGCTAGGATTTCTTCTGCAATCCGTCCACTTCGAAACTCTTTAGCTAATAAAGCCTGTTCAATTTGAGGCCTATCAATTTCAACCACTCCTTTTCCAGAGCAAAGTAGGTTGGCTTCACCAATAATTTCCATTGAGTCATTAATATGGGCAGAAAGCCAGTGCTGGTTTTCTGACAGCCTACAACTATGTTCTATCAATCGAGCAATAGCCGCTTTGGTTAAAGGCAATGTTCCTGAGTCGGATGCTTGCTTTACCATAAGAGAAACAAACTGCTCCACCGAGCTATCATTTAACTGAATATGATTACTAAAGTCAGCCAGTACCCGAAACATTTCGTTAAACTCACTATCCATATCTTCTAATAAATAGTAAATATCTCGGGAACCTACCAGCACCACTTTTACATTAAGGGGTATCACTTCAGGTTTTAAGGTAATGGTGTTAATCCCAAACTCAGAATAAGGCGTTTCTATTTCTATCTTACCGCTTGTTAATGCTCGCTTTAACCCTTCCCAGACAAAAGGATAAGTTAATAATTTTTCTGCATCAAGAATTAAATACCCACCATTAGCCTTATGTAAAAATCCTGAACATATACGACGATAAGTGGTGATTAATGCACCCTGATCACTCATATATTCGATACGGCCGAATAAATTTTGATAGGTCGGGTGAGATTCATAGATCACAGGAGCGCCATGCTCCTCCTTGTAGTCAACCAAAATATTTGGCTGATATTGCTCTGTTAAGATCAACCGTTTAGTTGTAAGGTCTTTTATTTCAGAACTACGCGATGGCATTAAAAAGTCAGTGATTGTTTCAGCAATATCTTTTTTAAACTCAGCTAAATAACTGATAACATCATCAACATTTTGATATTTAGTATTGAGTTCATCAAACAGTGGGTCAATCGCAAAACCAATAGTTTCATTATCCAGATGTTTCGTTTCATCAACTAAGGTTCTACGCCACTGTGGTAACTCTAACAATACCTCAGCCAAATAAACCTCCAACTCTTCTGTATGCTTATGAAAAGCCTCTCTTTCAAGCTGAGGTAATAAAGTAAACTGATCCTCATCCAGGGTTTTATTATCCCTAATGGGTAAAAAAGTAATGGTATCGCTATCACGATATAGCGCCACATTCATGGTTTCTGCTTTTTTATCAACCAGGTCAATAGCAGCATTATATTGTTGATTAAACCTACGCTCTATCGTGGTTTTTTTCTGCTGATAGGCAGGGCTTTCAAAAGCTGCAGGAAAAGTAGCTAGTAAATTGTCAATCAGTTGTTCTATGTCTTTAGAAAATAGTTGGCCTTGACCTGCGGGTAACTGAACGGAAATAGGTTCTCGCATTTTATCAAAATTATCGACATAGGCATAAGAGGGCGGCGCCTCTTGTGTTGCTGAATACTGGGTCAAATAATTTGTAATCATCGATAACCGCCCAGTTCCAGGCTCTCCCATGACAAAAATATTGTATCCTGGAGCTTTCATTGCCACTCCAAATTCCAGGGCAGACTGCGCCCTTTCTTGCCCAAGCAAGGTATCTAATTGTCTGGATATTGCTGGAATCGTTAAGTTCTCCGCATCAATATTTAATGTTAAAGAACTTACAGGTATTTTTAGGTGCTCAGTCATAGGCTGATATATAGAGGTTAAAAACGGGTAATAGTCCAGCATTAAACTAGCAGAAAACAGCTTAATTTAATAAACTCAAGCTGGTTTGAGCTTTAATATTCCACCTGTGGGCGGTAGTATAAAGACAGAGAGGCTGAATATTTTCGGAGTAGTTAAAAAATTTGTTTTATGCTTTTTAGGAATGTGTATGGAATAACTTCCTGAAATTATAACGTAAGTTTTTTCATGCAAGTTCCTTAATAACCGCTTGTAATTATTATTTATCACTATCCGTGACTGATAACATATGACTCATCTTTTCAACTTTGGTCTTTAAATAATTTTGATTATCGCTATTAGCATCCGTTTCTACCGGGATGCGCTGATCAACGGTTATTCCTAAGCGTACCAACTCTGCAATTTTTTTGGGATTATTGGTTATTAAGGATATAGAATTGACCCGTAAATCCTTTAACATAAGCGCTGCAATATCATATTCTCGTTCATCCGCTAAATGCCCTAAGTGTATATTGGCATCAACCGTGTCTAAGCCTTGATCTTGCAAGTTATAAGCTTGTAGTTTTTTTAACAGACCAATGCCCCGCCCTTCCTGACGTAAATAAATCAGCACACCAGCGCCTGCTTTATTGATTAAATGCAAAGCCATATCAAGCTGTTCACCACAATCACAGCGGCGAGAACCAAAAACATCTCCAGTAAAACATTCAGAATGAATGCGTACAGGAATACCTTGCTTATCAGCAACATCACCTTTTACAAAAGCAATATGTTCCTTATCATCAAAGGTATTACTGTAATAGTGTAGGGTAAATTCACCATGTGCTGTGGGAATTCTTGTTTGAACTAAATCTTTTACTTCTGGCTTCACATGCGTAACTAAAGTTAAATTAAAATGTATTTTACTACCGTTAGCAATAATAATGCGTCATTTTTGGTATTTATATAGAAATTTACAGATAAACAGCTATATTTAATTGATATTATCCATTTTTAACCAAGGTAGAAATGAAACACACTCGGTTTTGTATTGGTCAAATTATTCAACACAAGTTGTTTGATTACAGAGGCATTATTTTTGACGTTGATTTCAGTTTTTCGGGCACTGATGAGTGGTATGACTCCGTCGCCCATAGCAGGCCAGCTAAAGACCAGCCTTGGTATAAGATACTGGTTGATAATGCAACTCATGAAACTTATGTAGCAGAACAAAACTTAAATACCGCTGAGTTGCAAGATAGCAT
>JALSLS010000407.1 GCA_026988195.1 Methylomonas sp. | reverse complement strand
AGACAAATCCCCCTCAATCCCCCTTTTTCAAAGGGGGAGGTGAACGATTACCTCAGCACATGCTTAATTTTTGGGCTTAATAAAATCCTCGTTCCTTGGTCGTGTGAATGCTTTTATAGGCCATATACTTATCATTTTTGCGCTTTAAGCCAGGTTTCACATAAAGCGATAATTGCGGGGATATCTAAATCGGCGGGTAGCTTGTTTTGATAATGAGCTTCCGCTAGAACTTTACCCACACCTTGACTAAAAGGCTTTCCTTTAACTGAGTTATCGAGATATTCCAGCCAATCAAGCCCCGTTAAACTCGCCGATTCTGCTCTAGCTGTCTGGCTAATGGCGACACGACGAAGCAGTTTTGATAGGGCAATCAATTTATCTTTTTCTTCTAAGCTATCATCTTGCTTTAGCCTTAATAATAACTTTTTAGCCGTTTTAACCGCTGTTTTTCGGGTCATTCGCTTAAAAGCCCAAGCCATTAACCAAAAAAACAAAGGAATTAATACCAGCAATATCCACCAGCCTATTGCAGGTGGCCACCAGCCAATCACATCGGGTAAATGAATATCTCTAAGCGGTAACTTTTGAGGTTCCATTAGCGTAAAACCTCTATAGGGTCGTCCGTTGTACTACATTGAAAAAACAGCAGCCCTAATTTTTTAGCGGTATCTTGTAAATATTGTAAGCGTTGTTGATATTGCTGCTGGTAACTTAATAGTCGTTGCTTATCTCCTGTATCTATCACCACTTCACGTTGTTCATCAGTAAACCGATAACGTCCTTTTGCTGGCAAATGACTTTCCAGTTGATCATAAATATGGATTAGCACAACATCACAATGTCTGGATAATTTAGACAAATGATTTTCTGATTTTTGATTTAAGCCTCTAAAATCACTAATAATATAAACCAAGCTACCGGGTCTAGCATGCTGAATCAATCGTGCTAAGGTTTTGTCTAAAGTAATATTTTGCTTAACGGCAGACCTTGCATGAGTTAATGCATTAAAAAAACGTAAGACCGCATGTTTACCATTTTGTGGTTTAACTTCCTGACAAACCGAATCCGTATACACTTGCCCCCCAATACGATCACCTTTGTATTGTGCTGTCCATGCTAATAAGGCTGCCACTTTTGCTGCTTGCACTGATTTAAAAACGCCGCGCGTAGCAAAATGCATAGCAGGGCGATCATCAACAGAGATAAAGACGGGGCGTTCACGCTCCTCTCGAAACACTTTGGTGTGGGTTTTCCCTGTTCTTGCGGTAACCCGCCAATCTATACTGCGAATATCATCACCTGGCTGATAAAGCCTGGCTTCATCAAACTCCATCCCTCGCCCTTTAAAGCGCGAGACATACCCTCCACTTTGGCTAGAACGAATAGCCGAATGGTGTAATTTAAGTAATGAGGCTGGTTTTGCTAAATTAACTAATGTTTTTAACTGCACAGAAACCAGGCTATTTTCCGTTGTATTCATTTATGGCACAGCAATTCTAGAGATTAACTCTTTAATAAAATGGTCAGTCGTAATCCCCTCTGCCTCAGCTTCATAAGATAAAATCAAACGATGTCGCAATACGTCAAAAGCCATATCCTGAATATCTTCTGGCCCCACATAATCTCGTTGCTGTAACCAAGCTTTTGCTCTGGAACAACGGTCTAAAGCAATACTGGCCCTTGGGCTGGCGCCATACTGTAGCCAAGCCGCTAAATCTTTTCCATAAGCTTCAGGGTTACGGGTAGCCAAGATAATTTGTAATAAATATTCTTCTAAGCTCTCTGCCATATGAATATCTAACACTTCATCTCGTGCAGTTAGTACAGCTTGTTGGCTAATCGCTTGAAAATCATTTTTTTGTTTAAAGCTGCCTTTTGCTTCTGCTCTGGCAAGATGCAAAATAGCTTTTTCATGCTCCGCCTTTGGGTAATCAACCGAAACATGTAACAAAAATCGATCTAACTGTGCTTCAGGTAAAGGGTAAGTTCCTTCTTGTTCAATCGGGTTTTGGGTTGCCATTACCATAAAGAGTTCTGGCAAAGGGTAAGTCATGCTCCCTACGGTAATTTGTCTTTCTGCCATGGCTTCCAGTAAAGCGGCTTGTACTTTGGCTGGAGAACGGTTGATTTCATCGGCTAAGACTAAGTTATGAAATAAAGGCCCTTTTTGAAATTCAAAAGAACCTTGTTGGGGTCGATAAATCTCAGTACCCGTTAAGTCAGCAGGTAATAAGTCTGGGGTAAATTGAACTCGATGAAAGTCAGCCTCTATCCCTTTACTTAAAACATTAATGGCTCGCGTTTTTGCAAGCCCTGGCGCCCCCTCTACTAACATGTGGCCATCAGCAAGCAAGGCAATTAACATACGTTCGACTAATGTATCTTGACCAATGATCTGCTCACTTATATAAAGTTTAAGTTGCTGAAAAGCAGTTTGGGAATGACTTATCTCAGGCATAATCGACTTTTATATCCTTAAATTAATGGTGGCTTAAAATTCAAGTCCAAAGACAAGCATTGTAGTGTAAAGTTCATTATTTTATTTGATAATATTTTGCAGTATGAACTATGAAACCTCACTATAAAACGGCTCCCACACGCAGCTCTGCTGTTCCATCAGGCATCCCCTTTATTGTTGTTAACGAAGCGGCTGAACGCTTTAGTTATTATGGTATGCGAGCTATTTTAGTTATTTTTATGACCCAACATCTCATGAGCCCTAGCGGCGAATTAGATGTTATGAGTGAGCATGAAGCTCAGGGCTATTATCACTTATTTGTCTCGGCAGTCTATTTTATGCCTATTTTTGGGGCATTACTCGCAGATGGGCTGATAGGGAAATATCGAACTATTTTATTTTTATCTCTGTTTTATTGTGTTGGTCACTTTGCTTTAGCTATTGACGACACTCGCATGGGCTTATTAATTGGCTTAGGCTTCATTTCCTTGGGAGCTGGCGGTATAAAGCCTTGCGTTTCATCCCATTTAGGAGATCAATTTGGCAAATCAAATCAACATTTAATCAGTCAGGTTTTTGGCTGGTTTTATTTTTCAATTAATCTTGGAGCTTTTGCAGCTATGGTGTTTATCCCCTGGCTATTAGCTGAGTATGGCGCATCTATTGCCTTTGCTATCCCTGGGGTTTTAATGTTCCTCGCCACCATTACTTTTTGGAAAGGTCGTTATCGTTTTGTACATATTCCTGCTACTGGAAAATCTTTTATTACCGATGTATTGAGCCCCTTTGGTTTAAAGACAATACTAAAGTTAGGCTCAATTTATATCTTTATTGCTGTATTCTGGGCGTTGTTTGAACAAACGGGGTCATCTTGGGTAATACAGGCACAAAAGATGGATAGAGTTATCTGGGGGATTGAGATTTTACCCTCTCAAATACAGGCGGCTAACCCTTTATTAATTATGTTGTTGATTCCCCTGTTTACTTATCTAATATATCCTATACTAAGCAGAGTATTTAAATTAACAGCTCTTAAAAAAATATCACTAGGCCTGTTTTTGACAACTTTTGCTTTTGCAATTCCGGCCGTTATTCAAATGCAAATTGATAATGGTTTTGCCCCCCATATTATTTGGCAATTATTAGCTTATGTACTATTAACCGCTGCAGAAGTCATGGTATCAATTACCTGTCTGGAGTTTTCCTACACCCAAGCACCAAAAAGCATGAAGTCTTTTGTTATGGCTTTATTTTTTATGTCTGTCGCACTAGGAAATTTATTTACCAGCGCTGTTAACTTTTTTATTATGGATTCAGGCAATACGCATAAACTGGTCGGGGCAAATTATTTTTGGTTTTTTACGGGTCTAATGCTACTGACTGCCATTTTATTCATTTTTACAAGCCGTCACTATCAAGAAAAAACCTATTTACATGATGAACAAGTTAAGTAATAGTGTCACTTTCACGGAGAAACATATGAAACTTTTATGCCCAGCCTTGGGTTTTCTTACAATAGCTCTATTTTCTAGCTATAGCGTTGCAAGTGTCTATAAGTGCACTGATGACCAAGGAAAAACGGCTTATCAGTCTTCCCCTTGTGCCGCAGAGAAGAAAGCACTCAAAATTGATATTGAAACAGGCCAATCAATTGATTTAGCGGTAAAGCTAAAACAGCAAAAACAAGATATTGAATTAAAAAAACTGCAAGAAATTGAAAAAAAGCACAATATAGCAAAAGAGCTCAAACGCCAAAAAGATGCGGCAGAACAAAGTGCTATAAACCAGCAACTAATCAGGGATAACCCTGTCCAATATACCGCTTTTGCCATTCCTCCTTATCACCACGATAAATTACCCTCTTTGGTAAAACACTTTGAAGCAAGATTGCCAGAAATAGAAAGGTTTAGACGTTTAGCAGCGCAAAAAGCCCTTGCAACAGGTGAGTGTCAACGAGTGGAGTCAGATCAATTAAGCATTCAAAGTAGATCAGAGCAACTAGTAATATCGATAGATTGCAGCACCGCCAAGAATTTTCAATTTAGTGAAAAAGAGTTATCACAATAATGTCATCTAAAACTGTTTTCATCACCGGTTGTTCTACAGGAATAGGTTATACAACGGCTGTAGAATTAAAAAAACGCGGCTACCGTGCTATTTGTTCGGCCAGAAAAGCAGCTGACGTATTAAACTTACAGCAACAAGGTTTTGAAACCTTGCAACTGGATCTCGCAGACTCAGACAGTATTCAGCAAGCCGTTAAACAGTTAATAGAACTAACTGATGGCAAAATAGATGGCCTTTTTAACAACGGTGCTTTTGGTCAGCCTGGCGCGGTTGAAGACTTATCCCGTGATGTATTAAGAAGCCAGTTTGAAACTAATTTTTTTGGGACGCATGAGTTAACTAATCTTATTATTCCGCTGATGCGAAAACAAGGCCATGGACGTATTTTATACAACAGTTCTATTCTTGGTTTTGTAGCGATGAAATATAGAGGTGCATACAATGCAAGTAAATTTGCTTTAGAAGGTTTAGTTGATACATTACGTATTGAGCTCCATGGAACCAATATCCAGCTTTGCTTGATAGAACCAGGCCCTATCACTAGCAACTTTAGAAAAAATGCTTTCGCCTTATATAAAAAAAATATAACGCCAGAAACCAGCGCCCATCAACAAACCTATAAAGCCATGGAAGAGCGTCTGCAAAAAGAAGGCCCTGCCGCCCCTTTTACCTTACCTGCGGAAGCAGTTGCCAACAAGGTCATCCATGCTTTAGAGTCTAAATCACCCAAAATACGTTATTACGTCACCTTCCCTACCTATTTATTTGGGTTTTTAAAACGTATTTTACCTATGTCTTGGCTAGATACTTTGCTTAGAAAGGTTCAATAGTGGAAGAGCATAATATTGACTGTCCTTACTGCGGAGAATCAATCTCTGTTTTAGTGGACAGCTCAGGTGAGGATCAGCGTTATTATGAAGACTGTTCTGTTTGTTGCCGTCCCATTTTATTTGAAGTTTGTGAGGATATGGCGGGAAGCACATCTTTATCCATAAAAAGAGATGATGAATAAGCCAATATCTTGATGTTTTTGAGTTGATATGCCCTGCTATGCAGTTAATTCATCCCATATTCACAAAAGTTGTGCTAGAATTCACTACAGCATTTAGCTAATTTTTACAGCTTATGTGCTAATTAAAATAACTACAATGAGGTCTATATTACAATGAAATTATTAAAAAGCGCTATCGTAGCATTAACATTAGCTTTATCTTTGGGTTCTTTTTCTACAGCTGTTGTTGCATGTGAAGATGGCAGAACTTGTTTTGGTCCAGAACAAGCGATTGATATTACTTTAGGACATATCGCTGAAGCAATGAAAATCATCAATGATGGTGATGATGGCGTGAAAGCTCAAAAAGCAATCAAAAAAGCAATGGATTCTCAAAAAGAAATCAATGCAAACGATCTAGTTTCACGTTTCCGTCAAAAAGCTAATAAAAACTTAAGAAAAGCTAGAAAATTAGCTAAGAAAGGTAACGTAGTTGAAGCGACTGAATGGTTAATCAAAGGCGAAAAAGCTTTTGAAGGCCTAAAATCTAAACTTTAATTTAAAGCTTAGTATTCCAACAGGGTGTTCATTACACCCTGTTTTGCTTTCCTGAAAAAACCCCCTCCGCTATAATTCAAGCCGCCCAAAATACTCTTCAAGATTAATTTTTATTGGCATAAAATAAATATTAAATCCAGCCTCTTTTGCCAACGCAATCACCCTATTTGAAAATTCAATATTCCAATCAAGATCCGTACTAAAACTGGCAGGAAACTTAACTTTATTTTTAATTTCCCAATAATTTTTAGACGACAGTGTCGTTATGGGGCTCAAGCCAATAAAGGTTTCAACACCTTGCAAATGCTCTGCATAAATTTCAATCATTCTAATATCATAAAAAGGCTGTGAAAAAAAGCTAGAAGCCCCCGCATCAACCTTTCTTTGCACATAATTACATTCATCTTGAACACCACTACGATGTGAATCAAAACCAGCATGAATAGTTATCTCTGGGTACTTCTGCTTAACCACCCGAATCAAATCTAATACATTGGTATTGTGAAACTCCCTTTTAATGCCTTCAGGAGGATCACCAGAGACCAGAAGCACATGATCTAATTGGTTCTCTTCAATGATTCGAAAGATATCCCCTGACTTCAAAGAAAAATCAGTCGCCCTAAAATGCGGAACAAAATTATATTTAGTTCTATCTATTTTTTTCCCTGTATCCCAGCTTCTAGTGCTAAAGCGTTGAATATCAGGTACATTGACCATGCTAATTGAGCTTCCAAGTGTTGCAACAAAATCATATTGCTGATCAAAAGCTTGTTCCGTTCTTGGAACGATTTCAAAAGAGAATTTCATATTATTAATACTGGTAAGCTAAATCTAATCAGCGTATTGTACATTAAGGCATGAAGATTGAATAATCACTCTAGTTAAAATAATAGCCTTGAAAGGTGGAGCAATCCCTCAGATAAACAAACCAGTATTTTTTATGTTGTTATTACTCGGTTTTCTATGCTTAGGAACGAGAATTCAATAATACCCGAGTCTGACTTGTCTTTTGACTCCACAGCCGCACTAGAAAAACAGTTGCGTAGCCTGCTATGCGATTGTTTTCCTAGCACGACTGTGAAGCCAAAATCCTGCGCCATACTTTCGGGTATTATTAAACTCTCGCTCCTTAAACTTGCGGACAAATCCTACCAAACTGGACGCGGGATTAGCCCCGCATTGGATCGGGCGAGGCTAAAAGCTAAAGCCTCACTTCCAAGTTGCTCAAGTTATTTTGTGCACATTCCTAATAACAAAACCCTAGGGGGAGACCCATTATGAGCTTTACTGTTGCATCTAAGATCATTGTTTTAGTCATTTGGCCATTTCTATTTATCTTGTTTTTATATTTTAAAGACAAAGAAAAATTCAAACGAAGGTTAAAACAAATGTTTGAAAAAGACTAAAAATCAAAATAACACCTGATTACGTACGAGTCTCAGCCATTTTATAAAAAGGCCGATTCAACTGTTATACGTCATCTCGGCAGGGATTCACATTATGCTATCCTACATAACGCCCTTTGGGTAAATGCAAATCTGTTCCAGACAGATTTGTGCCGAGATCCCTGCTGGTATGACGTGGAACTGGTGTGCTGTATATGGCGGAAGCTCATGGGTATCAGGAAATAATAAGAAACTACTCAGCCATATCTTGTGCTCTTAACCCCGCTTCCAGGCTGGGCCGACTGCATGGACAGCTATTTGCTCCTGTAATACCTGCATTCACTACACCCATGTAGATTATGCAGGAGGTAGAGCAGCAGTTACTTTTTATAGAGTGAGTAGTTACAATAATAGCAAAAAAAAAGGGGGCTAAAAGCCCCCTTTAAAACATATAACTTATAACTTATTACCTACAAATCATCACTAACCTGTTTGTGGTAATAAGGCCATGTCTTAACATGTAAATACTTTCTAATAGGCGTTTTAATCACAGAAACACATA
>JALSLS010000406.1 GCA_026988195.1 Methylomonas sp. | reverse complement strand
TTTATGCACCTAATAATCGTTATTCAATTAAAAATACGCTATCTTTTGTAAAAAAACAGGCACAAATAACCAAAGGATTTGGGGTTGATTTAATAGCCTATGAAGGTGGACAGCACCTAGTGCATCATAAAACACATTCAATGACACAGGGCGCAACACCCTTTCTCTATAAAGCCAATAAAGACCCGCGTATGGCGCAAGCCTATTACCAACTTTTAACGGGCTGGAAAAAAATTGGCGGGAAATTATTTATCGCCTTCTCCGCACCACGTCCATCAACATGGCATGGTAGCTGGGGCATAAAAGAACATATTGCCGAGGATCGAACTAAAGCCCCAAAATATCGTGCGTTGCTAGGCTTTAGCCATGGTAACCCCTGTTGGTGGAATAATTGTGCCAACGGCAATGTGGCGCATAACAAAAAACCTGCACGAATCCCAAAAGACTTAATATCAGGCAAGAAAAGTAAAAGTAATGCCACTTTTGCCATTATTCCAAGACAATTGTCTGGGCCAAGCACACTGCATAAAACAGAGGCCAAGCTAATTAATAAAGTTATCCAAGGGACAATTCAAAACCCACGAGACTTAACTGCAAGGTGGCGAGCAAACTGGGATAATAAATACCTCTACATTTGGGTGGGAGTCATAGATGATACCCATGTTTCTGACTCCAAAGAGTTATGGAAAGATGACTCCATTGAAATTTATATTGATGCTGACGCCAGTCGCAGTGAAACGTATGATGAGTTTAATGATTATCATCTAAGCTTTCGTCTAGGTGACTCTAAAATTAGCATTGGTGGCAAAACACCCAAAGAAGATATTGGAGATATAAAATATACAATGCGACAAAATCCATCGGGCTATCAATTAGACGTCAAAATCCCTTGGACAACTTTACGAGTGAGACCAATTGTAGAGCATTCTCTAGGATTTGAAATACAAATTAACGACGATGATAATGGTGGCTCTCGCGATGCCAAAATATCATGGAGTTCCAATAACGATACAGCCTGGAAATCACCTAAATCCTTTGGTGAATTAGTCTTAGAAGGTTTTTATAGTTTTAGCAAAGATAAAGTATTGTCCAATGATCCTTCTGACACTGACAAGGAGCTAGCGATTGATAAAGAGAATTAGCACCTCAATCTTTAACAAAATGGCAATCTCACAAAGTAAATAACCAGCTTCTTAGAACGTGGTTATGATTTTTTAACGCTCCCCCATACTATCCTGAATAGTCTTCAAGAGCGGCGCAAAGAAATAACTAATCAGATTACGCTCCCCTGTAATAATATCAACTGTAGACGTCATTCCCGAACGTAATTGATACTTTGCCACCTTAGTTTCCAAGTACGGTGTATCAGGCTTAATTCTTACGACAAAGCCCCAGCCCACGTCAGGTACCTCCATTGCATCTGCCGAAACATTCGTCACCGTTCCCTTCAACATACCAAAACGCTCTGCAGGAAATGCATCTAATTTTATATTTACTGGTTGACCCTTTTCAATAAAGCCAACATCACTATTGGTAAATATTGCCTCAATTTCAGAAAGCTGATCATTGGGCACGATTCTCATTAGCTCTTGGGCTGCTATGGTAATACCACCCACAGTAAACACCTTTAACTGATCAACAAAACCACCAACAGGTGCTAACAACTTCAAACCAGAAAGCCTGCGCTTAAGTAAAACCATATCTTCGCTTAAAACAGAGAGTCGTGATTCAATTTCATTCCTTCTCTGTAAATAAAGACTCGCCCTTGATGAAATCAAACTTTGCTTTTCTGCATACAATGTTCTTTCGTTAGATTTGATTTGCTCTAAACGCTGTTTAAAAATACCCTGCTCTTTTTGCAAACTGGTGTACGCACTCAAAGCATCTAAATGGCTGGCTCGGCTAATGGTTCGTTTATTGAGTAACTTTTTAGAGATGATAAAGCGTTCTTTCTCTAATTTTAATGCTGCTTTGCTTCGCGCAATCTCAGCGTAAATTACTTTTTCAGATTGCTTATTGCTATTTATCTGAGCATTCACTCTATTTGCTGAATTTTTTATTTCAATCACTTCTGCTTCAAGTAGCATTTTTTGCTCTTTAAGATAATTCGTGTTTTTAGTATTTTTGAATTTTTTTGTAGCACTGTGAAAATGACTTAAATACTTAGAAACTGATTTTTCATTTGCGTAGTTGTGTTTTTTAAGTAAGTTACCCATGCTCTCAAGTCTATAGCGTTCAATTTTTAAACGGCTAACTTCTTCCTGTGCTTTATTAATTTCTGTTTGAACATCGGTTTTATCAAATTCAATTAGCAACGCTCCTTTAGCCACTAAATCACCATTCTTTACATAAATCTTGTGTATTCGTCCCGAGAATTCTGGCTGCACCACTTGAACACGACTTAATGGCACAATCTTACCCATACCACGCGACACAACTTCAACTTTAAGAATAAATGATAAAACTAGCGCTGAAACAAACGAGAAAATAAAGAACCAAATGGTTAAATGAAGTAAAGGCGAGGCAACTCTATCTTTCTTCTGCTTCTTTTTGATTTTATCCACCAGCGACATTACACTCGCTCCTGAACTAGGCTTACCTTCTCAAAATCAATCACTCTAGCAGAGTTTGAATATGACTGTGGGCGATGGGTGATAACAACAACGGTTGTTGATTCTATAAGCTTTTCTATACTCTCAACTAATAGCTGTTGCGACTTATCATCCAATGCGCTAGTAGGCTCATCCAGTATCAAAACCTTAGGTTTGCGTAATAAAGATCGCGCGATAGAAACGCGTTGCCGTTGCCCACCTGATAATCGAGAACCACGCTCGCCCACATCCGTATCGAGCCCTTGCGGAAAATCCTCTAAAAAATGCCCAAAAGCAGCTGCTTTTAAACAAGCTAAAATTTCATTATCCGTTGCTGTAGTTCCTAAAGTAATATTCTCACGAATTGTGCCAGAAAATAAAAAAGACTCTTGGGGTACATAAGCAATTTTAAGACGAATATCATGCGGCTCATAACCTGCAATATCTTTGCCTCCTAATTTTATTTTACCTTGCAACGGCTTTTCTAAACCCGAAGCTAAACGCCCGAAAGTGCTTTTACCAATACCAGAAGCACCCACCACTAAATTTAAGGTTTGAGGCTCTAGCTTTAGGTTAAAGTGCTTTAAAACAGGAACTCCCTTGGCATACGCAAAACCGATGTTCTCAAATTCTAACAAAGCCTCAACGCTATTATTCATCAATGGCAGTTGATCAAAAGGTTCCATTTCTGTCACGAGAATATCACCCAAGCGTTGACGAGAAATTCTAATTTGTTGCCACTGCTCCCATAAGCCCGAAAAGTTAGCAATTGGCCCTGTCACCTTTCCTGAAAGCAGATGAAAAGCAATTAATTGCCCCAGTGTTAATGCACCTGTAAACACCAAACTAGCACCTGTATAAATAATAATGACTGACATAAAACTGCCAAACATTCCCATGATTTGCCCACTGGCAATTTTTAAAGTCCCTACCCGATAACTTGCTGCCAGTGATTCACCTAAGGTTTCTTTTAAACGCTCGATAATCGAAGCTTCTGCACTTAATGCCTTTACTGTATGAATCCCTGTGATTGACTCCACCATACGGCTTTGATGTTTTGCACCTTTATCAAATTGCACCCGTAGACGCCGCCTTAAAAAAGGCCCAAAAGCAAGATAGATAGCAAATTGAATGGGTAATGCTATTAACAGTATCGTGGTTAATTTTGGGGATAATTGATAAAGCACAAAGAGGTAAACAAATACAAAAATCAAATCCAGAAAAAGACCAGAACTTGTGCCGACAATAAAACTGCGAATGGTTCGTACTTCTCTTAAACGAGCAATATTCTCACCCACCGCAAATTTAGAAAAATGATCGACAGGTAGTTTAAATAAATGCTCATAGATTCTCGCGCCAAACTCACCCGAAATCACATTACCCGCTGATAACCGTAATAAGCTAGAAAGTATCGTAAAGCCCATTTGCAAAAAGGCAACAAAGGCAATCACCGCCACAATAACAGTCAGCGATGCTTCTCGATGAAAGGGAAGAATTCGATCAATAAGAGTTTGAAAAACAAATGGCTCAACCAAGCCCAGCAATCGCATACAAAAGGCGACGAACAGTAACTCAGCGAATATTGGCGTGAACTTCCAAAGTGTTTTACCGAACCATGAAAATGGGACTTCTTTTTGCTGTTTATTTTGTGGCATTAAAAACTATTCAATGCCTATTTTTGTGTTTATGCCTGTGTTTTTACCACTGCAGCGTGGGTCGAAAAGGTCTTTATAGGCTGGATTTTTTTCTATTTTTAAGGATCGTTCTTTAATTCTAGGAAAATTCCTCTCAAACTCCTTACGGAACTTATTGTACGGAATTATTCGTTCGTCGAATTTTGACAGCGTTAATAAGAACCATAAATCGTACCCACATAAAGCCACTGGGTTTTTCTTCCCTCTACTCTTAAAAACGTCTATATCAACATCGTCACGGCGCTCATATGAGCCTCCATAGGTAGAGCTAACCTCATTAAGAATTGATTTTGGCTTTTCTTCTACATCAACATCTATGCCCATAGCAATAGTTTGATACAGTTCTTCAATAATCAACTGATTAATCTTAGTATCTATTGCCTCATTCCCAATATGATTAGTCATTTGAAAAACTGTTGCAAAACCAATGGTTTTATCCTTTCCTACTAGAAAAGCTCCAAACCCCATACGACCAACACTACGGTTTATTCGTGTTTGAATTCCATGAATTTCAAAAACCTTCTTAAATTCCCCGTCAAGAGACTTGTAATAATCCAACTCGTCACGTAATTGAAAGTAAATATGCGAATTTGAGGGACAGCTCTCTAAATTTTTAACATATACCTGCCTCCCAAAATAAAACTCTGATTTTAATAAATTAAAAAATCGTTTGAGTGTAGTTTTTGCAACAAGATTAGGCACATCATTATAAATACAAATAAGTGTGTTTTTTGGAAAGCGGACAATGAGCCTTTTACCATTATTTTCTCGAACATATCCTTTGTTTAGTAATTGGTAAAAACTATCAATTACTTTTTTCGGTTCGTTGATCGATGAGAAGCTATATAGAGACGTTACAATAAGTGTGATTGCTAGAACAATTAAATAATAATATTTCATATCTATTTACAATAAAAATACAACAACACCATCACAACCCATAGGCAAAGGCATACGAATTGTGATGGCTATTAATATACTACAATTTTCTTAGTATATTATTCTCCCCAACCATTATTTTGCTCTTCGAAACCACCCCAGTAGCTATACCCCGAACCTGAATCAAAGTCACTTGAAGAGCCACCGCCAAGAGCATCACCACCACTATCATTGTTTCCATAAGATACCACAGCAACATTACTAGAAGTTTTGTCCCGCTGTATTGCGTTGTTGACCCAACCGTTACTAAAACCCCAGAAACTATAACCACTTGAAACATTAACTGGGTTAACTGGGTTACCACTATAACTAACAGCACCCATAATCCTTTCTTGCGTTTCACTCTTTATATTTTTCATAATAAATCTCCTTATAATCAAAAATAAACCTAACTGTATTTTTGATAGGTTAAAACAAGCAAACGAATGATTGCCTGTATTTATACACTGTTATCCGTCTTACAGGTGTATAAATTCTGTCTTCACATGGATTAATCCTGCAAAGTTATACCGCTACAAACTTATGGCGGTACCAAATATTTTTCTTGCGTATGCTCCCATCATTATTTCTACGAACGCTAAAACCAACATCCTCTTTAGGAAATACATTGATAAATATATGCTTGAAAAATGCTCTCATATTCCCGTAGGGAGCAATGAAATCATTAAAAAATAGTATTGAGCCACTATTCCATTCTGTTCCTTTTATAAATTCATCCTGGTCTGATAGCATTGCTTCAATAATTCCATCACTTAACCATGCCCATGTCACCAGTGCCTCGGGAATATCGCTAGTAGAAAAGACAATTTTAATTTGCCCCGTTCTAATTGCAGGGAATATTTGAAAATAGAAGTATGTTTTTAAATTCCGCTGACGATGATAGATAGAAGCTGCCATCAATTCAGTTGTTGCTCCTAGTATTGTGTAAAAGTCTTTTTCTCCCATTCCTTCGCTTATCATTATCAAGCCACCTCTTTTAGCGGGCTGTTTTTACCTATTAACTCAGGCATTTCAATCGCACAGTGATAATACTTCTGCATGAACTGCTGTAATTCTTCTGGTTCAACGAATGGTGTGCAGAGTTCAGAAAGACTTATTTTTTCTTTTGTCTTTTTCTCCCAACAGGCATAGGCAGCTGGTTGCTCATTTTTGAAATAAATAAATAACGTTTTATTTTCAATATGTTTTGCGATGTGATGGTTAAAGCTACCTACTGTAAATCTCTCTACGTCTATTTGTTGGTCGCTAATCGTTAAGGCGGTTACTGCACCTAATATTTGGTATTTTGTAAAACCTGCTTTATTAGGTTTTGGCATTTTGGGTAATGGATTGGGTATAGGGAAAAAAGCTATTAAACTTTTCATTGAAATCGTTTGAGTGATTTTGCTACCGCTTGCAAAAAATGTTGTTATTGTTTTTTGGACTTCTGCTTTTTTATGATTCATTTGCTTGCGTAGCATTAGCGCGTATAAGCGTGCGACTGGGTAATTCCAGTTATAGCTATACCCTGAATCATTATTTTCTAGCGCTTGTTTTAGTACTTCTGCATCTGCTTTTAAGTATTTAAGGTTGTCGTTTGACCATGCTTTTTTAAGCAAAACATAAAGCTTCTCATCTTTTTGCTGCACATAATCAATCAATGCAATTTCACCCCAAAATGCACAGCACTCTCTGGCAAGTGGCGGCATAAAGGCGTTTTCTTCTGTTTGAGATTCTCTTGAAGCTAATATTTGCACTGCATGAGCAAACTCATGTGCAAGGGTGATTAAATCAGAAACCTTACCCGTGTAGTTGCAACTCACAAAAGGTAGCTCTGATTTACCTTGATCTAACGTATAGGGTTTTTGTGACTTATCTTTTTTAGGCGCTAAGCATTTTGGGGCATCGTTTTCAATGCGTTGGATCGTTTGAGATAGTTGGGGGAGAAATTTTGTTAATGACTTTGCACACAACGCCCACGCTTGGCCTGCGCTATAAGTTGATTGTGTTTCTGTAGGTGTACTGCTGAATAGTTGGTTTTGTAGCGGAAATCTTGTCGCAAGCTTTTGAAGCTCTCTTAAATCAAGCCGATGGATGACTAACCAATCAGAAAAGGTTTCCGCAGAGCTTGTGCGTTGTGCGTTGTGCGTTGTGCGTTGTGCGTCATACTTTGCGTTCCGTGCTAAATACCAACATATAAATTAATATAGCATAAGAATATTAAATAAGTAGAATTAATTTATTATTTCTTTAAATTGACACTATAATGGCTACACAAATATGTAAAAATTATTCTGTGATTATATTATTGATTGGAACAAGGCGGACTTACTGACTTGCCATAGTTTTTAATATCTTACCTCCCCAATGCCGTTGAATTAAACTACAAGTCATTGTTTTTCGGGTTCACACAGTTAGTTGTTAGCTTGTCATTGTGGTGAATACCGCAATCCACGGTTGCAACATCGCCTGATCGTAAATGGAAACTGGTATTCACCAGTATGACGAGTATTATTTTTCCTAGCAATCAATCGTTTAGGGCTTAATTCAACGGTATTGACCACCCCCCCCCTTTTTTCGATGATTTGTACATTCAAATGTGCTTCTGATTTTTAATATATCCATGTTATTAAGACACCGCTATACTATCAGCACCTATGAAAACCCTATCAGACCTCTTAAACAGTGACAGCACCTATGCGCTTTTAGATGATTCTAAGTCATCTAAGAGCCAATCAAAAAACTTACTGTTTACTAATCCTCAGTATGAAATTATTGCTCGAAGTGAAGATGAGTTAGCTGATGCGCTTGATGAGATTGAGCGCTACAAAAAACAAGGATTATATCTTTGTGGCT
>JALSLS010000405.1 GCA_026988195.1 Methylomonas sp. | reverse complement strand
GAGGAAACAGGACTCTGTTTAGTAAATTACTGAAAGATTTTTACTTTGATCACTGCGATGATATTAAACAATTGCAGCAAGCTTTTGATAGCAATCAACTAAAAATAGCCAACCGTATTATCCACACTATTAAAGGCGTTGCAGGAAATATTGGTGCTAACCGACTACAACAAGAGTCAACAACATTAGAGCAGAGTATTAAAAACCAACAAGATTTGAGTAAAAATTTAGCCTCATTTACCCAGGTATTTAACGATTTAATGTCTGAATTGGAAGTTTTTAGCCATCATCAACAAAACATTCAAAAACCTGATAACAACTTAGCAGCAGATCATTTAACAACCTTATTACAAAAATTATATCAATCACTTAATGAAGGTAGTGCCGATGCCCTTGATATATTAGTCAACATACAAAATGACTTCCGGATAATATCTGCTGATAAAGCAACAGATTTGCAACAGGCGATTGAAGACTATGAATTTGAGGAAGCTATCACTATTTTAAAACAATTATCTAAAAAGATGGGAATAATGATTACAGACTAAAATAACCCTTTGCATAATCTGTCTACTAAGTTTAAAATCTAGACTTTAATAGGCTTTCTTTGTATTTATTCAGCTGTGAGAAGACAATGATGATGTAGGAGCGTCCGCCCTCGGCGCGAAGATAATTGAAAGTTTTAGAGAAAATAGCATTATTTTAATCGCGCTGACTAGTGCATGGACAGATATTTGCCCCTGCAACACCTGCATTTACTACATCCACGTAGATTATGCACTCTACCCTTATTTAATAACACCACTTTCCCAACTAAGCTGACTATGCCTAAAGACACTATTTTAATAGTAGATGATGAGCGTTTCTTTTGTAATTTATTACAAAATATTCTAGAGAATGAATATGACATAGTCATTGCAACCAATAAAAAAGAAACATTACAACATTTAAAGAATCAGTATATAGACCTTATTTTACTTGATATTGTAATGCCTGAGCATGATGGCTATGAAATATGTAAAGAAATAAAGCAACATGAAAAATATTCTAGACTCCCTATTATTTTTCTAACCGTAAAAAATGAAATTGAAGATGAGTTAAAAGGTTTTTATGTGGGAGCGGTAGATTATATTACCAAACCCATTAGCCCCCCTATTGTGAGTGCTAGGGTTGCAACCCATATTGCTTTAGCAAAAGCGACCCAAAAACTAGAGCAACATTCTGTAAAACTTGAACAAATGGTCTCTCAACGTACTGTTGAATTAACCAGGCAAATAGCCGAAAAACAAAAGGTCTATGAAAAGCTACACTATCTAGCTAATTATGACCAACTCACTTTGCTCCCTAACAGAAATTTATTTAATGAGCGCCTTGCCTACGCATACAAACTGGCAAAACGTAATCAGTCATCTTTTTCATTACTATTAATAGACCTTGACCGCTTTAAAATAGTGAATGATTCACTAGGTCACCATATAGGTGATCTACTACTTGAGCAAGTTGGAAAACGTCTATCTGGTTGCTTACGTGGTGTAGATAGCATCGCACGACTTGGTGGAGATGAATTTACCGTTACCTTAACAGAATTACAACAAAAACAAGATGCAACTATTGTTGCAGAAAAGATCATTTTAGACCTGTCTCGCCCATTTCAGATTCATGGTCAAACCATACATATTGGTTGCAGTATAGGAATCACCAGCTTTCCTGAAGACGGTGAAGACTTATCGAGTATGTTAAAAAATGCTGATATGGCAATGTACAAAGTTAAACATGGTACAAAAAATAGTTATGCCTTTTTCTCATCAGAAATGACGACCCATGCAAATCACCGCATGGAACTGGAAAAAGATTTATATACCGCATTAAATAATAACGATCTCTTTTTACTTTATCAGCCCATTATCAACTTACAGTCTAAGAAGTTGTGTACAGTAGAGGCATTATTACGCTGGAACCATCCCATTCACGGCGCGGTACCTCCAGAAAAAATCATCTCTATTGCTGAAGAAAGTGACCTAATATTAATATTAGGTGAGTGGATTCTGAAAAAATCATGTGAACAGCTGTCTATATGGAGGTCAGAAAATATAACTAATTTACACATAGCTATTAATATGTCTACTCGTCAATTTGACAAAAAATACGATAGCGTTAAATTATTAACCAAGCTGATTAATCAATACAATATCCCCAAACATCATATTCACTTGGAAATAACCGAAGGACTGCTGCTTGAAGACTCTAAAGATATTCTTGATACCTTATCTGAACTAAAAAGCATAGGTATACTATTTTCTATTGATGATTTTGGTACGGGGTATTCATCACTTAGTTATTTACGAAAATTTCCTGTCGATATTTTAAAAATTGATAAATCATTTATTGGAAATCTTAATATAGCCTCTGGGGATGATGCTTTAATTAAAGCCATCATTGCGATGGCCCAAAGTTTAAATTTAACAGTGATTGCCGAAGGTGTTGAAACCAAGGAGCAACTTGATTTTCTTCATGCTCATGACTGTGATAAAGTTCAAGGCTTTTATTTTAGCAACCCCGTTACCGCAGACCAGATTAGTCTAATGTTAAAAAATAAAAAAACATTTTTTTAACAAAAAAATAATTTCAGAAATTTTATCGCTTTTTATTATTTTAACTGTCCCCCATCAAACCCTATTTGCTTCCATGCCTCAAATAACACAACAGAAACTGTATTGGAAAGGTTTAGACTTCTACTTTCAGGTTTCATAGGTAAATATAACTTTAATTTTTCTTCATGTTGATTTAAAAAACTATTGGGTAAGCCCCTCGTTTCAGGGCCAAACATCAATGCATCTCCATTTTGGTAAGTAACATCTGCATAATTTGTAGAACCTTTTGTCGTTAAAGCAAACAATCGAGTAGGTTTTTCCTTTTCAATAAAATCATCTAATGTTGCATATTGATGCACATTAACCCACTCATGATAGTCCAACCCTGCCCTTCGGAGTTTTTTATCATCTAACTCAAATCCCAACGGATGAATTAAGTGCAACTGCGCCCCAGTATTTGCGCATAATCTAATAATATTGCCGGTATTAGCCGGAATCTCTGGCTGGTATAAAACAATATTAAGCATACTTTCATTACCTTGAAATTTTAATTTTTTATATTAAATATAATTTAGATCCACTTGGACATATAAGAAAAGCTGCCTCTTCAGCATCTTTAGTGAAATACTTGGTAGCAGCGCGATCTACCCTCGGCAATTGCTCCTCGATAATAGCTCCTGCATTGCTCAAACTACATGCATAATCTACATGGGTGTAGTGAAGATAATTGATGGTTTCAGAGAAAAGAGCATTATTTTAATCGCGCCGAGGGCGGACGCTCCTACATCATCTTTGTCTGCTCACAAGCTGAATAGTTACAAAAAAGGCTACGAATTTAAGATGGGGTAGTTTATACACTGTAGGGTGGGCAATCTTTTCTGCCCACCTTATTCAGCAAAATAATACTTTATTTGGATGAATCAACTGCTTTTAATTTCCAAATATCATCAGCATACTCAGTAATAGTTCTATCAGTAGAAAATTTACCACTGGCAGCGGTGTTAAGAATACTCATTTTAGTCCAATGCTCTTTATCACGGTAAGCTTCACTAACCCGTTCTTGAGCATCAATATAACTGCGGAAATCAGCAATGGTCATCCACATATCATCAGGACTTTTTAGAGCTCCAATAATATCATCAAAGATACCTTGTTCAAACTGGTTAAAATAACCACTCTCTAACAATTTCATAACCGCTTTAATATCATCATCACCCTCAATAATTGCACCAGGATTATAATGAGATCTTAGTTCACCAACTTCAGTTTCAGTTAAGCCGAATAAGAAAAAGTTTTCTTCACCTACTTCTTCACGAATTTCAACATTTGCACCATCTAATGTCCCAATAGTTAAAGCTCCATTCATCATGAACTTCATATTTCCAGTTCCTGATGCCTCCTTACCTGCTGTGGAAACTTGTTCTGATAAATCGGCTCCTGGACAGATTTTTTCCATTGCAGAAACACGATAATTGGGCAAAAAAACTAATTTTAATTTATCACCCACCTCTGGATCAGTATTAATCACATTGGCAACATTATTAATTAATTTAATGGTTTTCTTTGCCATTACATAACCAGGTGCAGCTTTACCGCCAATCAATACACATCGAGATACCCAGTTTTTAGTGTCTCCTTTTTTGATTCGATTATATAAATGAATAACATGTAATACATTTAATATTTGGCGTTTATATTCATGTATCCGTTTAACTTGAACATCAAATAAAGCATCAACAGTTAATCCTAAATCATTGGCTAACTCTTCTGTTTTATAATCAATCAAACGCTGTTTACTTAATTGCTGTAATGCAAACCACTTTTTTCTAAACGCTGCTTTTTCTGCGTAAGGTTTCAGTTTTTGTAACTGAGATAAATCAGTCACCCAATCATCACCAATTGTTTTAGTAATTAATTCAGCTAATTCAGGATTACAAGCGGCTAACCAACGTCTAGGTGTGACTCCATTAGTTTTATTATTAAACTTGTTGGGCCATAATTGATAAAAATCATTAAATAAACCGTCAACTAATAATTGAGAATGTAAGGCAGCAACACCGTTGACTGAAAAGCTACCGACAATAGCTAAATAAGCCATACGAACTTGCTTATCATGGCCTTCTTCAATAATAGACATTCTAGCTAGGCGATCATTATCACCCGGCCAATGTTCAGACACTTCTGCCATAAAGTGAGCATTAATTTCAAAAATAATTTCCATAATACGTGGCAATAAATGCTGCATTAAACCAACTGACCACTTTTCCAGTGCTTCTGGTAATAATGTGTGGTTAGTATAAGCCATGGTTTTACTGGTTATTTTCCAAGCTTCATTCCAACCTAAACCATGCTCATCCATTAATAAGCGCATCAATTCTGCAATAGAAATACTGGGGTGCGTATCATTTAACTGAAAACAATTCTTTTCAGCAAAATGTGTAAAGTTTGCTCCATGACGCCCTACCCAATTAGCAACCACATCTTGTAAACTAGCTGAAGCTAATAAATATTGTTGTTGTAACCTTAATACTTTACCATTTTCGTTAGAATCATTAGGGTAAAGCACCATAGTAATATTTTCTGCGGTATTTTTTTCTGCAACAGACTCAGCATACTGCCCTGCATTAAATTCTTGCAGATTAAATTCTTCTGTTGCTTCTGATTTCCACAATCGTAATGTATTAACGGTACCATTTTGATAACCTGGGATAGGGGTATCATAAGGAACGGCTAAAATATCATTGGTATTGACCCAAGAAATCATTTCCTTTCCATGCTCATCCACATGTTTTTCGGTATGTCCACCAAATTTAATACGTACTGTATATTCAGGTCGCTCAACTTCCCAGACATTACCATTACGTAACCAATGGTCTGGCCTTTCTATTTGTTCACCATTTTCAATACTTTGGGCAAACATACCGTACTCATAACGTAAGCCATACCCCGTTACAGGTAATTGTAGAGTCGCACAGCTATCAATAAAGCAAGCCGCTAACCGACCCAAGCCACCATTACCTAAACCCGCATCTGGCTCACTATCAATCAATTCTTCAAGGTCTAAACCCAACTCATATAAAGCTTTATCGACCGTAGAAGTAATGCCTAAGTTGATCATTGCATTACTCAGCGTTCTACCCATCAAAAATTCCATTGATATATAAAAAGCTTTTTTACAATCTTGTTCTCTATAAGTATTGTAAGTTTTCTTCCAACGTTCAATTAAGCGATCACTAACTGCCATAGAAAGCGCTTCATAAGCATAATGAGGAGACCTACATAATGCATCTCGACCTAAACGATGACTATAATATCTTTTAAAATCAGCAATAAAGTCATTCTTATCCATCCCTAAATTGGGAAGTTCTGTGATATCTGCTTTTGGTTTACTTTTTTCAAAGGTTCTAGTTGGCATAGTATTTACTGTTGATTAGTCTTAAATGCTTTAAGTGTGACTGATGATCCTCTTCAGTCACACTTGTAAATTGATCTGTAGCCACACTCTTCGCTAAAAAAGATGCGAGAAAGATCAGGAATATTATGATAATTTTCCATGACACTGTTTATATTTCTTCCCAGAACCACAAGGGCAAGGTGAGTTCCTCCCAATCTTCCCTCCCTCTCTTACAAAAGGTTGCTCAGCACTTTCTTCCACTTGAGCTATATCTTGTGCTGCTGGTTCTGCCATAGGGTTTGCTTCAGCATGCTCATAATGTAATTCTTGAGGTGCCTGTCTTTGTTCATCAATGGCTTCAGCATCCTCTTCTTGAGCAACTTGTACTTTGGCTAAAATACCCACGATTTCAAATTTAATGTGATCTAATAAGCTAGTAAACATATCAAATGCTTCACGCTTATATTCCTGTTTAGGATCTTTTTGAGCATATCCTCTAAAATGGATGCCTTGACGTAAAGAATCCATAGCAGCCAGATGCTCTTTCCAGCTATTATCAAGCACTTGCAACATAACTGATTTTTCAAAATGTCGCATTACTTCAGCTGTTGATTTTTGTTCTTTCTCTTTACTTGCTTTTTCCAGCTCGTCGATAATAAACTGGCGCAAATCACTTTCCTGAAAAGATTTATCACTATCTAGCTTTTCTTTTAAGGGTAAGTCTAGTAAGTATTCTTGAGCAAGGTGCTCTTCCAAACCCTTAATATCCCACTGCTCTTCCATTGTTTTGGCAGGAATATATTTAGTCACCACGTCATTCAGCACATCTTGGCGAATATCAATTACCATTTCACTGATATCTTCAGAACCCATTAATTCATTTCGATGCTCATAAATAACCTTACGCTGATCATTAGCAACATCATCATAAGCTAGGATTTCTTTACGCTGATCAAAGTTTCGTCCTTCTACTTTAGTTTGTGCATTTTCAATTGCCCGCGTAACCCATGGATGCTCAATAGCTTCACCTTCTTCCATCCCCAAAGATTTCATTAAACGAGAGACACGTTCCGATGCAAAAATACGCATCAAATCATCTTCTAATGACAAATAAAATCGTGTTGAGCCTGGATCACCTTGTCGACCAGAACGGCCTCTTAATTGATTATCAACTCGACGAGACTCATGTCGTTCAGAGCCAATAACATGCAAACCACCACTAGCAAGTACTTGCTCATGCCGATCTAACCAATCTTTACGTACTTTTTCTTTTTCAATATCAGACGCATCTTCAGGCAAGGCCGCTAGCAACGCATCTAGATTACCACCCAAAACAATATCCGTACCACGACCAGCCATATTGGTTGCAATAGTCACCGCACTTGGCATACCTGCATTTTCTATAATATGTGCTTCACGCTCATGTTGCTTGGCATTTAATACTTCATGCTGGATATTTTGATCCGTCAGAATTTGAGAAATGATTTCCGAATTCTCAATTGAAGTCGTCCCGACTAAAACAGGTTGTTTACGTTCTGCACACTCTTTAATATCGTCGACAACTGCTTGATACTTTTCTGTTTTAGTCAGATAAACTAAATCACCACGATCATCACGAATCATATCTCTATGGGTTGGAATAACGACCACTTCCAAGCCATAAATATTATTTAACTCAAAAGCTTCAGTATCAGCCGTTCCCGTCATTCCAGACAGCTTTTCATACAAGCGAAAATAGTTCTGAAAAGTAATTGAAGCTAATGTTTGGTTTTCATTATTAATGGTCACCGCTTCTTTTGCTTCGATTGCTTGGTGTAGACCTTCAGACCAGCGTCGACCTGTCATCATTCTGCCAGTGTTTTCATCAATAATAATGACTTCACCATCTCTGACAACATAATCTACATTTTTCTGAAACAGCACATGGGCACGTAATGAAGCACTCAAATAATGCATTAAGCGAATATTAGTAGCATCATATAATGTTGCACCTTCATCCATCATGCCTAGCTCAACCATAAGTTGCTCTACCCGTTCATGGCCTTGCTCTGTTAAATGAATTTGTTTACTTTTTTCATCAACCAGATAATCGCCTGGCATTGTTTCTTGTTGTTCTTTATCG
>JALSLS010000404.1 GCA_026988195.1 Methylomonas sp. | reverse complement strand
AAAGCTATTATATTGAAGGTGAGCTCACTTTTGCTTCTATTAATAAGAAAACAGTCCCTTCCTTTGATTTTTTAACAAAGTCAAAGGAAATATGTATAGATTTAAAAAAAGTAACCACTGCAGATAGTGCTGGATTAGCGCTTATTCTCGAATGGTTAAAATATAGCAAGCAACATAACACAAAACTGATTTTCAAAAACTTACCCCAGCAACTATTAGTACTAGGCACATTGAGTGGTTTAGATTTAACTGAATACTTAGCTGATGATACACCCAACTTAAGGTTAGATTAAATTCTTATGGACAAACTGATTATTACTGGCGGCACCCGACTATCAGGAGAGCTTCGAATCTCCGGGGCAAAAAACGCTGCGCTTCCTATATTAGCAGCCACTTTGCTGAGTAAAAATCCCGTGACTATAGGTAACATTCCTCACTTGCATGATATTACCACCACCATGCAGTTATTAGGACAAATGGGAATCCAGTTAACTATCGATGAAAAAATGAACATCGAAGTAAACTCAAGCACCATTACAAGTTACGAAGCGCCATACGAATTGGTTAAAACTATGCGTGCTTCCATATTAGTACTTGGCCCCTTACTTGCACGCTTTGGTGAGGCTCACGTATCACTACCGGGTGGTTGTGCTATTGGTAGCCGTCCAGTCGATATCCATATTGACTCTCTCATCAAAATGGGTGCAGATATTCAAGTTGAATCAGGCTATATTCACGCAAAAGTAAAACGCCTAAAAGGCTGTAAGCTAGTTTTAGATAAAGTTACCGTAACAGGCACAGAAAATTTACTAATGGCGGCTGTATTAGCTGAAGGCACAACAGTCATCGAAAATGCTGCTAAAGAACCTGAGGTATCCGATTTAGCCCATTTTCTAAATAAAATGGGTGCCAAAATCACAGGAATTGATACCGATATACTGGTTATTGAGGGTGTGGATAAACTAGATAAAACCGATATTCATTACGATATTATTCCTGACCGAATAGAAACAGGGACTTATTTAGTCGCCGCTGCCATTACTGGCGGCAAAATAAAAGTCAAAGATACTCGCCCCGATACACTGGATGCTGTGCTTGACAAATTAAAACTAGCAGGGGCGGATATTACAACTGGCGATGACTGGATTGAACTGGATATGCATGGTAAACGTCCTAAGGCGGTCACCCTGCGAACAGCTCCCTACCCTGCATTCCCTACAGATATGCAAGCGCAATTTACAGCCATGAATATTATCGCTGAAGGTGTTGGTGTCATCACTGAAACTGTTTTTGAAAATCGCTTTATGCACGTTCAAGAGATGCAACGTATGGGTGCCAACATACAACTAGAATCAAATACCGCCATCTGTACAGGTGTTGAAAAAATAACAGGCGCCCCTGTTATGGCAACAGACCTCAGAGCCTCAGCTAGTCTTGTTATTGCTGGCCTAGTGGCTGAAGGCGATACACTGGTTGACCGCATTTACCATATTGACCGCGGTTATGATCATATTGAAGAAAAACTCTCTCAACTCGGCGCAACTATCAGAAGAATTCCAAGGTAACAATAATCATGCTAACAATTGCTGTATCAAAAGGCCGTATATACGATGACGCACTTCCTTTATTAGAAGAAGCCGGCATCATACCTATAGACAACCCTAAAACTAGCCGCAAACTTATCTTACGTACCACCAAAGATGATGTTCAGCTGGTTATTATTAGAGCGACAGATGTACCTACTTTTGTTGAATACGGTGCAGCCGATATGGGTATCGCTGGGAAAGACGTACTCTTAGAACATGGAGCTGAAAGTTTATACGAACCTTTAGATTTAGGCATAGCTAAATGTAAACTGATGACAGCAGCGCCCGTCAACGCACCGCAAATTGAAGGCAGGATCAGAGTTGCAACCAAGTATGTTAAAACAGCACAACGTTACTTTGCGGGTATTGGTGTACAAGCGGAAATCATCAAACTCTATGGGGCAATGGAGCTAGCGCCTCTAGTTGGGCTTGCTGACTATATTGTGGATGTTGTTGATACAGGTAATACACTAAGAGCCAACGGACTTGAACCCCGTGAACATATTATGGATATTAGCTCTCGTCTTGTGGTCAATAAAGCTTCTATGAAGATGAAACATCAAGTTATTCAATCATTACTTGACCAATTTGAAAAAACTTTAGCGAAAAGACTGTAAATAATTATTATGACTGCTTTAAACATTACTCGACTTGACAATTCAACTCACGATTTTGACTCACAACTCAAAAATCTACTTGCTTGGGATGAATCAGATGATTTAGAAGTACATCAGCGTGTACTGGATATTATTGCCAATGTTAAAAAAAATGGTGACAAAGCAGTCCTTGATTACACCAATCAATTTGATCAAACACCCTTTAAAAAAGCCACAGATTTTGAACTATCCATAGCGACTTTAAAACACGCATGGGAGTCACTGCCTGCTGAAAAAGCTGATGCATTACAAACTGCTGCTAACCGTATAAAAGCTTACGCGGAACAGCAAAAGATGTCTTCTTGGCAATATACTGAAGACGACGGCACTATTTTGGGTCAAAAAATTACGGCTTTGGATAAGGCCGGACTCTATGTACCTGGCGGTAAAGCTGCCTACCCATCTTCTGTGTTAATGAATGCAATTCCGGCTAAAGTTGCAGGCGTTGGTGAACTCATTATGGTTGTCCCTACCCCTAAAGGTGAGACCAATCAATTAGTCCTTGCCGCAGCCTATATTGCTGGGGTTGATAGAATCTTTACTATCGGTGGCGCACAAGCGATTGCTGCACTAGCCTATGGTACTCAGACTATTCCTGCTGTGGATAAAATAGTGGGACCAGGTAATATCTATGTTGCAACTGCAAAAAAAATGGTTTTTGGTCAAGTCGGTATAGACATGATTGCCGGCCCTTCAGAAATACTGATTATTTGTGATGGAAAAACTAATCCTGATTGGATTGCTATGGATCTTTTTTCTCAAGCAGAACATGATGAAAACGCTCAAGCTATCTTAATTTCTGATGATGCAGACTATTTAGATAAAGTAGCTGAAAGTATCCATAAATTACTGCCAGAAATGGAACGTCAAGATATTATCAGAACCTCCCTTTGCTCTAGAGGCGCTTTAATAAAAGTAGAGTCACTCTCCCAAGCAGCAGAACTTGCCAACCGGATTGCACCTGAACATCTTGAGCTTTCCGTAGCAGAACCGGAATTGCTGA
Source organism: Methylomonas sp. (assembly GCA_026988195.1). GTDB lineage: Bacteria > Pseudomonadota > Gammaproteobacteria > Methylococcales > Methylomonadaceae > QPIN01. The sequence goes on along the minus strand of JALSLS010000404.1, from coordinate 4,872 downwards.
ATCAATCAATCCGTAATGCAGGTGCCATTTTTATGGGTCGCTATACAGCTGAAGCGATAGGTGATTACTGTGCAGGCCCCAACCATGTACTTCCTACATCAAGTACAGCACGCTACTCCTCACCTCTTGGGGTTTACGATTTTCAAAAGCGCTCAAGTTTAATCAATTGCTCTGAGTCGGGTGCCGATAGCTTAGGAAAAGTGGCTTCTATATTAGCAAGAGGCGAAAGCCTGACCGCCCATGCTCGGTCAGCTGAGTTTAGAATAAAATAATTCATATTACTGGCAGAAGGCTAGGTGCCAAAAAACCGAACCTTCTGCCCTCTGCCAGTCCGCAATATTTAGCCCTCCCCCCAATGAATCAAAATCTAATTACCTCCGTATTCCGTCAAGAAGTTTTAAACTTATCAGCATACAAAGTTGCTCAAGCAAAAAACCTGATTAAATTAGATGCTATGGAAAACCCCTACACCTGGCCTGATGATATTAAACAAGCATGGCTCAAACAAATAAAAGATTGTCCCATCAATCGATACCCTGACCCTGAAGCCAAGCAGCTTGCGAAAACCATTAAAGATACCAATAAAATCCCCACCGAAAGCGAGATTTTATTAGGCAATGGCTCCGATGAGATCATTCAGCTACTGCTGATGGCTTTACCCGAAAAATCTGCAGTGTTAGCGCCATCACCTGGTTTTGTTATGTACAAGCAGGTTGCTCTAAGCCTTGGTCTTGAATACCATAACGTGCCCCTTCAAGCTGATAGCTTTGAATTGGATTTACCTGCTATGCTAGAAGCCATAAAAGCAAGCCAACCCTTAGTGATCTTTTTAGCTTACCCAAACAACCCCACTAGCAATTTATTTAAAGAACAGGACATTAAAACCATCCTGGATATTGCACCAGGCTTAGTTATTGTTGATGAAGCTTACGCTCCCTTTGCTAATGCCAGCTTTATCAATAAACTACCTGAGTATGAGAACTTATTAGTGATGCGTACCGTCTCTAAACTAGGCTTAGCAGGGTTACGCTTAGGCTATATTGCGGGTAATAAAGCCATTATTGAACAATTAAATAAAATCCGCCTACCCTATAATATTAATTGTCTAACCCAAGTAACGGCTAATTTTGCACTCAAAAATCAAGACTTATTCCAACAACAAACCCAACAAATTTGCCTTGATAGATCACTTGTTTTAAATCAACTTAACGCTTTACCTGGCATAAAAGCTTACCCAAGCGCAGCAAACTTTATTCTATTCAAAACAGCTAAAAACCAAGCAACATTTATCTTTGAGGGTTTAAAAGAACAGGGCATTCTTATTAAAAACCTGTCACCTCAAGGAGGGCTTTTAAGCGACTGCCTACGTGTCACTATTGGTAAGCCAGAAGAGAACATAAAATTTATGACTACCCTCTCTGAGATTATTAACAACTTATGAACCTTAAAAGAATGAGCCTACCCACTGAGAGCCTCACTGTCATTTAGAGTAAGTAGGATGTGCTGACGATAGGAAGCGCATCAACTGCAAGCTATGCGCTTCCTATCGTCAGCACATCCTACATCAACTTGCTTAATTTAAGAGTATTAACTTAAGAGAGTGCCTTATAGCTAAATTATAACGCTTGGGTCACTATTCAGCTTGTGAGTAGATGACACTCTTACAAAACATTACACTAAAGATGCTGAATAGTGACCTCCTTAGTCCAACAAAGATAACAAACACTCCCCCTTATCAGTATTAATTGCAGACCTTAATATATCGTCCTTACGCCAATCTACAGAGGAAAGGCGGCTAACATAAGGCAGTATACTGGCAGAAAGTGCTTGGCTTGCTGTATTTGCTACAGCAGCAGGCATATTGCTTACCGCATAATGAATAACATCATTTAATCGATAGCTGGGCTGGTCATAGTTGGTTGGATGAGTGGTTGCAATACATCCCCCCTGATCAACGGCAATATCAACAATAACACTATGAGTCTGCATCTGCTTCACCATATCCTCAGTCACCACAATAGGCGATTTTTTATTCGGCACTAAAACTGCACCTATCACTAAATCAGCACACTCCAAAGTTTCTGCAATAGCTTTTTCATAAGGATAAAAACTACTCACATGATGTCCTAAATGCCTCACTTGCTCGAGTCGCTGGTAATTTAAATCAAATACAGTTACTTGAGCACCTAGCGAAGCAGCCAGTTCAGTCGCAGCAAATCCTGCATTCCCCGCACCTAACACCACAACATGCCCTCTTTGAGTTGCCGCTAGTCCTCCAAGCAAAACCCCCTTATGATGCTGTAGTAACTGGCAACCAGCCTGTACTGCCAGCTTTCCTGCAATAATGCTCATTGGTCTCAGTAAAGGTAATTGCCCATGTTCCATGACCGATTCAAACCCAACAGCCGTTAAACCAATAGACTGCAATTGATGTAATAAATTAGGTTCAGCGGCAAGATGCAAATAACAAAAAAGTATCTGCTCAGCGCGCAATAAATCCCACTCTTCCGGCTGAGGTTCTTTAACTTTCAAGATAAGCTCCCCCATATTATAAAGGCTGCTAGCGTCGGGACAAATATTTACCCCATAATGCTTATACTGCTGGTCAGCATAGCCACACCTCGCTCCAGCACCAGATTGCAAATAAAGTTCATGTCCTTGTTGAATGAGTTGAGCACACGCTTGAGGAATAAGAGCCACTCTTTTTTCTTGAATTTTAATTTCAGTAGGAATAGCAATTTTCATATAGCCTCTCCAATATGGGATTTATTAATTATTTCGATCACTGTTTCTATTCAACATCTTTGCTGAAATACTTCGTAGGAGCGTCCGCCCTCGGCACGCCGCTTCGCTGCTCCTGCATTGCTCTACCTACATGCATAATCTACATGGATGTAGTGAATGCAGATATTGCAGGAGCAAATATCTGTCCATGCACTAGTCGGCGCGATTAAAACAATGCTCTTTTCTCTGAAACTTTCAATTACCTTCGCGCCGAGGGCGGACACTCCTACATCATCATTGTCTATTCACAGATTGAATAGTTACCCTAAAACTGCAGCTAAAAGCCCTATTTAAGTGCGTTAAATGTTCAAAATAAGTGCTTATATTTATTACCCTGGCTATTAATATAAACTATACCTCTATCTTTCAGCCATATACAAGATGGCACAATTTATGCTTTTATCAAGGGTTAATTTAAATTAATTTCATAGAAATACAGATAAAACACCAATAAGCACTTCAACAAAGGTAAGCTGAAGTGGTATATTGGTCACATAATTATAATAATTTGATGTAAAAGAAAGTCTAGTTAAGAATAGGTAGCTATTTTCAAGTAGGCTTTCTCTAAAGGGGTGAAAACGAAACAACTTAGTTAATTCTTATTCGTATTCAAGAGGTAATATTTATTACCTCAAAAAGGACTAGACAATTTTCTATGTTATTTCGTAAACGCCCCATTACATCCCTATCTAAACAGGAGCGTTACATATGATTCATGAAGACGTCAACAATTCCCGACGCCAATTTCTGACTACGGCTCTCACAGTCGTTGGTGCGGTGGGTACTGGGTATTTGGCAGTTCCTTTTCTCTCACAAATGCAACCTAGTGCCAAGGCAATGGCAGCAGGTGCACCTGTTGAAGTGGATATAAGTAGAATTGAACCCGGCCAGCTGATTCGAGTAGCATGGCGTGGCAAACCGGTCTGGGTTCTATCAAGAACACCTGAGGTTCTTGCCATTTTAGAAAAAGATACCGCTAAATTAGCCGACCCAAACTCTCATGAATCCAAACAACCTGAATATATCACAGATAACCTTCGCTCAATAAAACCCGAAATATTTATTGCTGTCGGCCTATGTACTCACCTAGGTTGCTCTCCAACTTTTAGACCTGAAATTGCCCCCAATGATTTAGGTTCCGACTGGAATGGTGGATTTTTCTGCCCTTGCCATGGTTCTGGCTTTGACTTAGCGGGTCGCGTTTATAGATCTGTCCCTGCACCAACCAATCTGGAAGTCCCTCCCTATAGATACATCACTGATACCCTTATCATTATCGGTGAAGAGAACACAGAGGCAAGCGCATGAAAAATAGAATGAATGATTGCACAGACTGGGTACTTGATCGATTCCCAATGTCAAAATTGTGGAATGAGCATATGGCGGAGTACTATGCCCCAAAGAACTTTAACTTCTGGTATTTCTTTGGCTCACTTGCCCTGCTAATGCTAGTCAACCAGTTCGTAACAGGTATTTTATTAACCATGAACTATAAGCCTGATGCAAAGCTGGCTTTTGACTCTGTTGAATACATCATGCGTGATGTAAACTGGGGTTGGTTAGTACGCTACATGCACTCAACAGGTGCCTCAGCCTTCTTTATAATTATCTACCTACACATGTTTAGAGGCATGATGTATGGCTCATACAAAAAACCTAGAGAACTTATCTGGATTTTTGGCATGTTACTTTTCGTGTGTTTAATGGCTGAAGCATTTATGGGCTATTTACTACCTTGGGGACAAATGTCTTATTGGGGAGCGCAAGTCATTATCTCTCTTTTTAGCGCAATCCCAGTTATAGGTGATGAATTATCACTTTGGATTCGAGGAGACTATGTTATTTCGGATGCAACGCTTAACCGGTTTTTTGCATTCCATGTTATTGCCGTTCCTTTGGCTCTTATTATTCTAGTTTTTCTACATATTGTTGCTTTACATGAAGTTGGATCTAACAACCCTGATGGCATTGAAATTAAAGAATCAAAAGACCCTTGGGGAAAACCTGTAGACGGCATCCCGTTTCACCCTTATTACACCGTTAAAGATATCGTTGGTGTGGGTGTGTTTTTAGTGTTTTTTGCTACGG
>JALSLS010000403.1 GCA_026988195.1 Methylomonas sp. | reverse complement strand
CAAATTTAGAGAATACAGCACTATATTCAGCGAGTTTAGAAGGCGCAAACTTTACAAATGCTAATTTGAGATCTACAGATTTTACCCATGCAAAAATAAGGGATGCTATTTTTACTCATGCAAATATTGAAGGCGCTATCTTCAAGAATGTTAAAGGTGCAGACTCAGCAAGAGGCTTAAGTTTAAAATAAACGTAACTGCTCACCCTATAAAAAGCAACTGTCGCTCTTAGCTCATTATCCCAAGGGGTAAAAGTAAGTACTTTAAGTTAAGCAAGTTGATGTAGGATGGGCAAAGCGATAGCGTGCCCATCAATTCAGCGTGATGTCATTGATGGGCACGTCGTACCTCCTTTGCCCATCCTACTTTTGAAGCTTACCTTAATGATAGTGAGGCTCTCAGTGAGTAAGTTCATTCTTTTAAGGTTCCTAAGAGCACAAGTTACGGGTGAGTAGTTACAAATAAACGTAACTATCGCTCAGATCCACCTCCCAAGAGGGGCGAGAGATTAAGAGCACAAGTTATGGGTAAATATTTACAAATAAACTATACCCAGTACGAAATCAATTTATTACTTACTCGGTTCTGATTAAGTTTTGATATATATTTACAAGCCCTGTTATTTGATTTATTATTAAAGAATGAATTTATTTTTTCGCCGCTCAATATTATTACTATTGCTTATGTTGCAAGGGATAACTCCTTTGGTGCATGCTCATGTCGTAGCGGGCGGTGGAGAAAGTGGGCTACATATTGCGGGTATCAGTGTTCAAGCTGATACAGACTCATACTTTTCATCAATTAAAAGTGTAGGACATGCTGATGTTTTTATTAGTATGCCTGAGGCAATACAGCAAAAGAATTTGCTACTTATTAAATCAGTTTCAGTTGCTTTTAGTGAGATAATAACTGATTTGTTGCCAGTACTTTCTTTTGTTGAAAAGAGGGTGATATTTTTTACCCATAGTTCCACCAGTAATTCTGTTGTAAACCATTCAAGTGTCACGCCTCGCGCACCTCCGTTTTAGTTATCTTCATAGTCATTAGCTAATCAAATCTCCTGCCTAAGGGAGATGGAAAAATAATTATCCAACCTTGCTGACTTTTTGTTTATCTTAAGTCATTAGTAATAGTAACGTAGCTTGCTATGGTCGCATTTTGTTTCAAGCGACACATGCACAGCTATGTGCTTCGCGCCTATTGCTATTCGACTGAATACAAAAACACTTGCCTAATGTTGGATGGTTATTTATATACAATTCCCTAATGTTATAGATAGATCTGATTAGCTTTTCTTGAACAATTTTTTGTTTAAGTAATCAACTTTTATCATTGTTGCTTTTATGCACAATGAACTTTCTTTGTTGTTTTAAAACTCCTTTTTAGGTTTTAGGAAAAATGTTAATCAAACCCATTATTTATTTTATTTTTAGTAGTTGGATGGTCTATTCGACTATTACTTATGCCAAGCCAAAGTACATTGTTGATCATATTGATCAGATAACAATAGACCCACAACTTGGATTGTCAGGGCTCGTTAGGCAAACAGTCGAAAAATATCCTGACTATGCTCTAATTGCCGCAATGCAAAATGAAACACAGGCGCTACAGCAGCGAGGGAGTCGCTGGATAGCAGGAGCAGCAAAGGCATCTATGTATTATAGAGATGACTTTGTTGGCTCTGATACTGGAGCTTACGAGCTAGAAGGTACTATTGCGGTTCCGCTTTGGAACTGGGGACAGAGGTCTGCAGGGTTGCGTTTAGCTGAGCAAGCAGGTTTAAGTGCTGAAAATAAAGCTAAGGCCATTAAACTACGGGTCGCAGGGCTGGTAAGAGAGGCGTTATGGGCAATGGTTCTAGAAAATTTACGATATGAATGGGCAGATAAAAGCGTACGGATAACTAAAAAACTATTAAAGACCGTTAAGTTGCGTGTTGATTTGGGAGATTTACCTAAATCAGATTTTTTATTAGCTGAGAGTGAGTATTTTCAAAATAAAATTAAGTTAATTCATGCAGAAGCTGAGTTAATGCATGCACGAAAGCGATATTTATTTTTAACTAAAAATAGCAAAGTGCCGGCTCAGGTAAGTGAACCACTCAGTGAGAAGCGAGAGATAGATGAATTCCATCCCGCATTAGCAGCTATAAATGCTGTCGTTGCGCAACAAAAAGCCAATGTGGAGTGGGTTAAAGCTGGAGGGTCAGGGCAAACAACATTTGCTGTTGGGGGTAACATGGATAAGCCTTCAACTAATGAAGAATCTATAGACGCTATCGTTTTTAGTGTCTCTGTCCCTTTTGGTGGCAAAGGCTATATTGCGCCCAAGATAGCAACAGCACAAAAACAATATGTGCAAGCTGAAACAGCGAAAAGACATTTATATCGGTATTTATTAGAGCAACTACATGAGGCTGAACATAAACTGGAAGTTGAAAGAGTTCAATTGAAATTTGCGACCAAAGTGAAAGCCAATGCAGAGAAACATTTTAAAATGGCCAGCTTAAGTTTTGTTGAAGGTGAAATTAATTTAATGGATTTTCTGAAAATTCAAGCACGATCACAAAATGCTATTCAACATGCAGAAGAAAGTGAAATTCGATTACAAAGAGATATTGCTTTATATAACCAAGCGGTAGGAGTTGCACCATGAGAAAAATATTGATTGTTTTACTAAGCTTGAATAGCCCGATAGGCTTGGCATTGGAGCAAATAACATTATCGACAACCCAGCTTTATAATTTGGGGGTCAAAATGGGGAAGTTATCACCGATAAAATCTATCCCTTTAATGGATGCTCCAGCAAAGGTGTCTATCCCGCCTGAAAATGATTATTTGGTAAGTACCTCTCATGCCGGGTTGGTTAATAAAATTTATGCCTCTGTGGGTGACGAAGTTCAAAAAGGCCAGGTTTTGGCTGTTATCAAAAGTCCAGATGTATTGGCGGTACAAAGGCATCATTTAAAATCTATTAATGATTTGCGTTTAGCTAAAACAGAATTTATTAGGGATGAGAAATTATTTAAAGAAGGCGTTATTGCGGATAGGCGCTGGATACAAACTAAAGCCAACTACCAAGTGTTTAAGTCACATTTTAATGAAACGCAACAGCTTTTAGGTATTTTAGGTCTATCGAAAAAAGATATTAGTACTTTAGAGAAAACTCATAAAATGACCAGTCAGTTAAAGGTTGTTTCACCGATTACAGGTGTAGTTTTAACAAGGATGATTACGGTTGGTGAGCGGGTTGATGCATTAAGCTCACTGTTCCATATCGCAAATTTAAAACAGTTATGGCTAGATATCCGTGTTCCTCAGCAACGCATAAATCATGTGCATTTGGGAGACAGCGTTGTATTAGAGGGGACTGATACACAAGCTAAGGTGTTCTTATTGGGTAAGAATGTCGATGAAAAAAATCAGACTGTTTTGGTAAGAGCAGAAGTTAATGCAGGAAAAGAGAGCATTAGATTGGGGCAAACATTGAACGTCAAAATCAGCCAAACCAGTAAATATCCTATATTTAAAGTGCCTAACTCTGCCTTAGCTCAATATAAAGGCCAGATTTATTTATTTGTTCGTAATAAGCAGGGCTTTGAAGTAAGAGGGGTACAAGTTTTAGGCAGGGAAGAGCAAGAAACCATTATTACTGGGCAGCTTAAAGAGAATACAGAAATTGCAATACGAGGAGCTGTCGCACTAAAGGCAAACTACCTTGGTTTAGGGGACGGTGAATAATGACAGCATTAATTCGATTTGCGTTGACTCAGCGCTTATTAATGTTACTGGCCACACTGTTATTAGTGGGTGGTGGTTACGCAGCATTTAAAAAAATACCTATTGATGCTTTTCCAGATGTTTCTCCTACTCAGGTTAAAGTGATTGTTAAACTGGCAGGAATGCCTCCTGAAGAAGTTGAAGCTCGCATTACAGCACCGATTGAAGTTGAGTTATTAGGCATACCTAAGCAAACTATGTTGCGCTCAATTGCTAAGTACTCTTTAACTGATATCACCATTGATTTTGAAGAAGGGACTGATATTTATTGGGCAAGGCAGCAAGTTGCTGAACGTATAAATTCAGTCTGGGCTAATTTGCCTGAAGGTGTAGAAGGCGGAATAGCCCCGATGACAACACCTTTGGGTGAAATGTTTATGTTCACTATTGAAGGTGGCAATTTAACTTTAATGGAGCGACGAAGTTTACTAGATTGGGTGATTCGGCCCGCTTTAAGAACGGTGGCAGGCGTTGCTGATGTTAATGCGCTGGGTGGATTGGTAAGAACCTTTGTGGTTGAACCCAATAACACTCTAATGAGTGCCCGAAATATTAGTATGGAACAGCTTTATTCTGCTCTGAAAAGCAATAACCGAAATGATGGGGCTGGCCGATTAAATGAGGGTGAAGAGGCTTTGCTGGTTCGATCAGAAGGGCGGATTAAAACCTTAGCAGATGTAGCTACCATTGTGGTTGGGAATATGGGGGGTACGCCAATTTTAGTCAGTGATATTGCTGAAGTGAAGATTGGTGCATTAACTCGATATGGAGCAGTAAGTCGAAATGGTGAGGGTGAGGCTGTAGAAGGATTAGTGCTTAGTTTACGAGGTGCTAATGCAGGAGAAACAGTTGCGGAAATACAGAAAAAGATTACAAAACTCAGTGCAAGTTTGCCAGAAGGTGTTTATCTTGATGTGTTTTATAATCGTGGTAACCTCGTTAATTCGGCGCTCTCATCCGTGACTAATGCTTTGTTACAAGCCATAGGGTTTGTGGTTGTTTTGTTGGTGTTATTTTTAGGGAATCTGAGGGCATCACTGGTGGTTGCTTTTATTTTGCCTTTAGCTGCATTAGTTACCTTTATCTTGATGCACTTTGCAGGTATGTCTGCTAACTTAATGAGTCTGGGTGGGTTAACCATCGCTATTGGTATGTTAGTCGATGCAGCTGTAGTGGTGGTTGAAAATGTATTGACTCACTTATCAGACAAACAAAAATCACAGCGACTGCCTAGCTTGCATATTATTTATAGAGCCACAAAAGAAGTGGCCGCCCCTGTTATCTCAGGCAGTTTAATTATCATTATTGTTTTTCTACCTTTACTTTCATTACAAGGGCTAGAAGGTAAGTTATTCTCTCCTGTTGCCTTAACGATTGTGTTTGCGTTAGCAGGGTCATTGATTTTATCTTTAACTGTAATTCCAGTATTTGCTTCCTATTTATTAAAGCAGGGAGCATTGGAAGAACCTTGGTTATCGAGGCAATTTCATCGGCTGTATGTGCCGTGTTTAAACTGGAGCCTTGAAAATAGAAAGAAGGTATTTTCAGCTGCTGGAGGGATGATAATAATTACTATTGTGGTCTTTATGCAGATAGGGAGCACCTTTATGCCGACGATGGATGAAGGGGATATTGTCTTACAGCTAGAAAAATTGCCTTCGATTACTTTAAAAGATTCTATTGCTTTAGATATACAAGTACAAAAGAATATTTTAAAAAACATCCCAGAAGTGAAAAATATTATTGCTCGGGTTGGCTCTGATGAAATTGGTTTAGATCCAATGAGTTTAAATGATACTGATGCATTTTTAGAGCTACACCCTAAAGATCAATGGCGAATGGGAACCAAAGAAGAGTTGGTTGAAGAAATTAGGAAGGTCATGGCAGGCACTCCTGGGGTTGCTTTTGGTTTTACCCAGCCTATTGAAATGCGAGTTTCCGAAATGTTAACGGGGTCTCGGGGAGATGTGGCGGTTAAACTGTTTGGTACGGATTTAGCTTTACTGAATCAAAAAGCAGAACAAATAGCCACTATTTTGAAAGGAATAACGGGGTCATCTGATGTATTTACCAGTCAAAATGAAGGGATGCAGTATTTACAGTTGACGATTAACCGTTTAGCTGCAGGGCGTTTAGGGCTCAATATTGAAGAAATAGAACAACTTCTCCGAGGACAAATAGAAGGTTTGTCTGCAGGGATTGTGCAGGAGGGTATGCGTAAAACACCACTTATTTTAAGAGGGGTTAGTCATAGTGCTAATTTTGAAAATTTACAAATTTCATTAAAAAATGGCAGAAGTATCCCTTTATCAACAGTGGCTAAAATAGAGAAAGTTGATGGCATGGTGTCTATTAAACGTGAACATAGTCAGCGCTTTGTGGTGATAATGAGTAATGTTGAAGGTCGTGATTTAGTTGGCTTTGTGGATGAAGCAAAGAACGCAGTAGAAGAAAATCTAAAATTACCAGCAGGGTATTTAGTTCAGTGGGGGGGGCAATTTGAAAACCAGCAACGGGCTGCAGCACGTTTAGGAATTGTTGTTCCTGTGTCTTTATTGCTGATATTTTTGTTACTTTTTACAACTTTTGGCTCAATTAGACAGGCCACCTTGGTTTTTTCTAATATTCCATTAGCGATGATCGGGGGGGTGTTTGCTTTGTGGGTCTCGGGAGAATATATGTCAGTTCCTGCATCAATTGGGTTTATTGCTCTTCTAGGGGTATCGGTACCCAATAGTGTAATGTTGCTTAGCTATTTTAATCAGTTAAGAGCAACAGGAATGGCGATTTCCGAAGTGATTATTGTTGGCTCGGAACGGCGATTAAGACCTGTATTGATGACAGCCAGTTTAACAGCATTTGGGCTATTACCTATGTTATTTGCCTCAGGTGCAGGTTCTGAAATTCAGCGCCCCTTAGCCATTGTAGTAATAGGGGGATTGGTTTCATCCACCTTTTTAACTTTGATTTTATTACCTATTTTGTATGAAATGTACGGTGAAGCGAAGCAGGAGGAAGTATGAGTGGGCAGCATTATTTAGTCACTATTAATGTACCGCCATTATTAGAGGAAGCCGTGGTGGATTGTTTATTAGCTATTGAAGCGGCGGAGGGTTTTAGTAGTTTGACGGTGAGTGCACATGGCAGTGACCATGCAACACTTTCGTTAGCTGAGCAGGTTTCGGGTCGTAAAAAGCAAATTCGTTTTCAAATGTATGTACCCGAACTGCAGCTTGCTGTGTTAATCAAACAGTTAAAACAAGACTTTTCTGGTGGAGGAATACAGTATTGGGTGATGCCAGTGCTAGAGAGTGGGTATATATAAGTAGAGGCCTTTTCTCAAATTTTTTGTTTCTGCTTAAATTACCTCATGAGGCGCATAGCCAACTACGTAACGATTGGGATAAGTTGAGCAGGGGCAAAAAAACCAGTAAGGTGAGTTATTTCTTGCTGGTTGTCTTAGGGGCGAGGACTTAATACCCTTGTTCCTTAATGCTCTCAGTTTGATTTTTTATCACTTATACTTCGCGCGGTCACGGATGTGGAATTTATAAGCTGCTGATTTTTGTCGATAGCAAGGCGCTGAAACAGGCGCATAGCAGGCTACGTAACTGTTTCAGCAACGCAGCTATTGGCAAAAACTCAGCGGTTAGAAAGCCGCAGTCGTGACCGCGCGAAGTATAATAACTAATAGAAGTGCTTATATAAATGAGCAAGGTATAATTATAAAAATTTAAAAAAACCGTTTAGTAAGAGAAAATATGAAAAAGATAACAGGATTTATGGCAACTGTATTAATCAGTCTTTCCTTAGTTTTTGCAGGGATTCCCGATGCAGAAGCCAAACGATTTGGTGGCTCTCGTTCCTTTGGCGGAAAATCTTCTTATAGCTCACCCTTTAAGCGCTCAACCACATCAAAATCAGGGTCTACTCGGTCAGCAAGTCAACAGAAAGCATATAAGCAAAACCAGACGGCTAGGCAAGGTATGAGTCGTCGAGGTGGATTAATGGGGATGTTGGGTGGCTTGGCCTTAGGAGGGTTGTTAGGCTCGTTATTTTTTGGCGGAGCATTTGAAAACTTTAATTTTATGGATATTTTAATATTTGGGGGCATTGCTTACCTTTTATATATAATATTTGCGAATAAGGTTGGTGCAACAAGGCCACAACCAGCTTATACTCGGGATAGCTATGGCTCACATAGGCGTGACTCTCAACATAACAACCAATCATTTGATACACGGCGAAACCGTTCTAAAAAACTGATTCTGAAGGCTAGATCCTGCGCTTTTTTGAGTTCTCCGTCATTCTCAGATAATCAAATACCATTCGTACATTCC
>JALSLS010000402.1 GCA_026988195.1 Methylomonas sp. | reverse complement strand
TGCACTGCCTACGCCGATATTGCCACTGACTGTAAAGCCAGGTATATTTTGTAAGCGCAAAGCTAAACCTGATCCCATTGAATAGATTGCATTATTGGCTATAACAATAGGGCCAGATAATACACCGCCTGTTGGATAATTTACACGGACAGCGACTCGCCCTCCATTACTGATAATTGTATTGTGAGCAATAGTCAAGTTTCCAGGAACTGAACTTTGATGGCTTTGACTTTGAATTCCTGATCCATTGGAGTCAAATATAATATTGTTAGTAATAACCGCATTCGCAGAGGCCTGTATTCCATTGTCACCAGATGACCAAATCACATTCCCTTCTATGATATTGGGCGCATTGCCATCTGTCCCATACACCAATATTCCAGGGTACTTAATGTCGTGAATAACATTATCCCTTATAATATTATTGTAACTGCCATCTTTTATCTCAATGCCATCTCCTTGCGATATGTTAGACCCATTAAGGTGATGAATATAATTTCCCTCGATTAGCCCATCTCTAAATACACCCGTTGTATTTCCTGCTCCACCGTTATTGCTTCCAAGATAAAAACCTTCCCCTGACCCACTGGTATGATGAATTTCATTATGAAGAAACTGGTGCCCTACATTAATATCGCCATAAAAATTTGCAGTCACAGCTGCTGCACCTGTATGGTGAATTAGAGAGTCCTTAATAGTAATAAATGCTGCCTGTCGCTTTCTCCCGACAATATTTTTACTCCCTATCCTAATTCCCATGGAGCCGCCTGTAACCTCAATTCCCTGCAGTACCAAATACTGAGCTCCTTCAATATTAATAACATTTTGAGAGGCATTGGGTCTAGTGATAACAGCCATTCCCCCTTCTTCAGAGCGAATAATAATTGGAGACTCTGCAGTTCCTTGATGGGAAATAGAAAGCCGTCGCCCATCACTGTACGTTCCCCTTGACAAAATAACCTCGTCCCCAGGTTGTAAGCTGCCTCCGGATATAACTGGGAACCAGTTATCACTCGGGCTGAGGCGGTACACAGCACTATTGGCCACTGATAATGACGCTAAAAATAAAGGCACTATCAGAACAGTTTTAATCAATATCTTCATAATTATGTTGGTTTTTTAAATAAATCAGTAGTCTTTCAGCTTGGAAAGCCATGGCAAGTAACTCTTCTAAGTTCAAGCGATATGCTTACGTCGTCTTACCGCGACAAGGCTGGCAAAACTGCTAAGCAGTAGCCAAGATGCGGCAGGAAGTGGTACTGCATTCACTTGAACTTGTGCATTTAGATAGCTGGCACCTTCAGCAAAAGAATCATCTCCAGGTAACGGAGCTGCTAGGAAGAAATCAAAAAGCCCTTCTTTTTCAGTCATAAATGTAAGGGTGGCTACCTTGCCAGTCCCATTAATACCTGAAAAGGAGCCAAACCCTAAATTGAAAGCACTACCATTCACATTCGCGGCTACAGGAAAGACACGAAATAAGGGGTCATCGGGTAAGCTTCCATCAAATTCAATGCCGGTAAACTTGAAAGCATTATTATCGAAGTTGACAGAGAATGCACCGCCAGTTGTCTCGATGCCTTCAGTGTCATAAAAGATATTCAAAAGCACTTGGTTACCTATAAGAACCTCTTGATTAGAGGGGGTTACTGATATAGTAGTGGCATTAACATTAACAGTTGCAATCAATAGTAGGCTAGTTAAAATAGACTTTGTAAGGTGTTTCATTATCAAGGTTCTCCTTAAGTTTTAAATGTAAAGAGCCTGCATTAAGAATCAATATAAAGTGCTCTATACAAGCAAATTTAAAAATTAATGCAGACTACCCATCTATATACAAAACTTAGGCCAATTAACATTTAGTATGTTAATTTCATATGCTTGTGATTTATCATAAAATAACTTGAGCAATTATCTAGTTTTTTTTGTTCATCTTCTGAGTTGTCCAGATGGATGTAGGTAAGGAGTGTGAGCAGAAGTGGAAACTCATAGCTAATGATTCAATTTAATTTCAATTTTTTTCTTGTAGTTAAGGTAGTGAATGGTTTGTATCTGTTCTTCGCCGTGTTCACTTAAAAGTGAGCGAGATATATCTATATCAGAAATGTAGATTGGATAATTTTCATTGCCACTTCTAAAGTCGTGAATATAATTAGCTGCTTTGTTAAAGAGTTGCTCTCCACTGTTAAGGCTACTAAACTCAGTATCATTACAATAAATAAAATAAGATGAATGTTCCGATTCTTCTTCTACAATAACTCTAATAGATAATTCAGAGAAATTGGCAAAAGATTTCCATTTCTCTGTTTGTACGGAAAAATCTGCGGGTGAGTTTTTATTAATCTTATAAAGCTTTAATTGGATACTTGTTTGCTGAAAAAAGTGATCTGAAACTGATTCAAGAAATAATAAATAATTATTTAATACTTGGGAATAGCTGGCGTTGGTGTATTGCTGGGTAAATAAAGCCCCTCGTTCATCAATCACATAAATACTAATACTATTGTTTTCAGATAAGTGAAAAATTTGAATAGTCTGTTTTTTATTTAAACTATATAGATAGGGAATAAGAGGGCTATTAAATACAGCCTCATCAAAATATACTTGGCCAAACTCATCACGCGGTTTTGCAAGTTCTTGCAATAGTTGCTGTTCTGATTCAATTGTCCAGTAATGAAGTTGTTTATTTATTATTTGGAAAATATAGTTTAAATGCTCCCCAGGAAGTAAGTAACGATTACTGTTTTTTTCTTCGTGTTGTTTGGCAAAAAACTTAATGAAGTGTTCAAAAATTAAATTACTGCGCAAGATGATGCTATTGGCACGAGTAGGTGTAAAACAAATGGTTTTAAGCCTATTTTTAGAAAAAGGTTGTTGGCCGCTATTAAATGATTGGGTGAGGCTGCTAAAAAAACCATCAATCCCGTAGTATTGATAAGTAGTGAGTTCACCCCAGCTGGAAATTGCTATTCTGGCAATATTTTGAATAAAACAATGACGATCCTTTCCATAACTTAAAGGGTCGGAGCGGTCACTTAAAATCATCATGCCATCGTCCCGTTCTGATAAGTGAGATAGGCCAAGGTTTATAATGTTTAATGAAGCCGTTACTTTATTTGGCTTGTTGTAAACATCAAGGGATGCTGGGTTGTTTTTTAGGTTGCGATTAATAAATATAAACAGTTGGGTTAATACTTGGTGTAGCTCGGTTCTACTCATAGCAAGTGAAGGGGAGATAAAGTATAACTGTAAATGTTTACTGTATAGCCCGTTAGCCACTAGCCAAACAAGTAGTTCAAGCAGGGTAGGTTGTTGTTTTATTAGCTCGTTAGTCAGTGAGTTTTTAGGGGTGAATTGTCCAGAATATAATGACCAAATAGGGTTGGTATTGTTCAGCGACTCAACAATTGATAATTCATTTTCTTGTGTCTGAACGCTGGCACGAGTGGTGATGATTTCTACTTTTCCAGGGGTTCTTTCTAGGCAAACATGAAGTTTTCGACTGAGTAGTTTTAAATCCTGATTTTCTCGAAAATTATAATTAACATGTTGCCCAGCTAATTTTAAGACCGTGCGTAAACAATGCTTTAGTTGTACTCGAACAATAATATGTTCTTGAGTTGCCTTTTTTATACCCCAAAACTTTTGTTTTTTAAATGATGATAGTAAGTCTTCTGGCCAGTCCCATTGAGTGGACATGGTTTGCATGAACTCTTCTCTAAAAATGCGAGCGCTATAGTCAAGGTCACGACTTGAAGCCCCCATTATTTTTAAATAAAAGCATTGTCTTGCAAGGTTAAGGCGGTTGATTGATTCATTTTTTTGTAAATAATGCTCGACTTTCGCATAAATTAACAAGTAAGGGTCAAGATTATCAATGTTCATAGCCCCTTGATAAATTGCTTGTTTTAGCTTAAAGCAAAGCCATTGAGGCTCTGGATATTCACTAGCATAGCTCTCCATTAAAAAAAGCTTCAATAATGATTTATGGGGTGAGTTAAGAGATTTGTAGATATGCCAAAGCGTCGCACTAATAAATTCTTCAGCGGGAATGGTGGCTAAGCCCCCAAAGTCAATGAGCTCACTTTCTGAAATAAAACGGTTTTCAATCAGGTGTTCGAGGTAGTTACTGTAGTTGTATTCTTGATTGGGGGGGATTATCCACCAAGCAGGTATGCGGCCGGCGATAAAAATAGCCGTACGATAAAACTCTTCTAGAAGCAGGTAATGCTGCATATTGCCACTACTTTCAGATGAGATGGGTATGTTTTCCCCTTTAGAAAAAGTATCACTATTGACCAGAAAGAAATGAACTTCTAGGCCAAGAGAGTCTGCCCACTTCTCAACTTCTACTGCTTTTTTTTGTAATTCATTAAGTTGTGCCGAGGATAGACCGGGTTGATGGCATAACCAGATATCCATATCACTGGTTTTGGAGAAAGCAATGCTCCCCACACTTCCCATTAGAAAAATACCTTGGATAGGGTAGTTTAATAAAGCTTTTCGTTTGTAGATAAAGGCTTTAGAAAATTGTTTTGCACAATGAACGGCCTGTTTATTTGGCGTGTAGTCTGGAATACCTGCAACCGTTTCTGATGAGATGAAGCCAGGCAATAAAGGATAATTTTGATGAAAAAGCAGAGGAAGAATATCTAAAAATATCTGTTGGCGAGGCTGAAAAAAACTTTGTACTCGTTGTCTGCGTAAGTGATTCAGGTTTTTAAAGCGTTTGATAACGCTTTGAAGATCTCTTTTGCTAATGTCTTCGCCTGGGGAGCCTAGGTTAATCGGGGGGTGCAGAGTTGTTTCAGTCACTTTATGTTGCTCTAAATTTTACTTAAGAAATCGAGGGGTGAATGTGTGATGTGCTTCGTGCCTCAGCACATCCTACTTACCTTAATGACAGTGAGGTTCTCCCCGTGGGTAAGCTCATTTTTTAAAGGTTCCTTATATTGTTTTATTCTGGTTATTTTAAGTATAGATGAGCAGGCGTTAAATTGTGGAATACTAAGGTGATGAAGTTGGCAGGTTTATCATTAAAACATTGAAAGCAGGTTAGGCTGGCATGATCAAGTTGCAGGTTGAATATTTTATTTGCGGGTAAATGAAGAAACAGATTAAATAAGCTACGAATAACCCCCGCATGGCTGACTACCAAGATATGTTTACCAGCATGTTGTTTTAATAGGCTCTCCCAGGCCTGATTAATTCGGCTAATAAAAAGGGTTAGGTTTTCAGCATTGTTCGGGGTGTTGTTAATAGGGTCTTGATAAAACCGCATTAACGCTTCAGAATTAATTTGCTCGGCAGTTTTGCCTTCCCAATCACCAAAACAAATCTCTTGCCAGTTTGGGTCAATAGATAAAGCTGTGTTGGTTTGATTATGGAGTTGTTGGGAAAATTCAAGGCAACGTAATAAGGGAGAGCTAATAATGACATCCCAATGACGGTCGGCAACGGCATTTCTCATTTGCTGCCAACCAAGTTCTGTCAAAGGGTCGTCTGTACTGCCTCTGTAGTATGATCCTCCGGCAGCTTCTCCGTGCCTTAAAAAATCGACGGTGGTTTGCATATTAGTTATTTAAAGTTAAGCGCGCAGTGGCGACGGCTTTTCTAACGGTATCAGGTGCTGTGCCACCAATATGTTTCCTAGCCGCAACTGAGCCTTCCAGTTTTAGAATGTCATAAACATCTTCTGTGATGGCTGTCGAAAACTGTTGCAGCTCAGCTAAGGTTATTTCGGATAAGTCTCGTTTGCTCTCAACTCCTAGGCGCACTGCCAAGCCAACCACTTCATGAGCATCTCTAAAAGCCATGCCTTTTCGGACTAAATAATCGGCTAAATCAGTTGCTGTTGCAAAGCCTTGTTTAGCCGCGTTGTACATATTGTCTTTTTTTGCTGTTAAATGGGGCACCATATCAGCAAAGGCGCGTAATGAATTGATTAAGGTGTCAGCCGTGTCAAAAAGAGGTTCTTTATCTTCTTGATTGTCCTTGTTATAAGCTAAAGGCTGGCCTTTCATTAACATTAACAAAGAAACTAA
The DNA here is from genome assembly GCA_026988195.1 of Methylomonas sp. Classification (GTDB taxonomy): domain Bacteria; phylum Pseudomonadota; class Gammaproteobacteria; order Methylococcales; family Methylomonadaceae; genus QPIN01. The sequence goes on along the minus strand of JALSLS010000402.1, from coordinate 2,104 downwards.
ATGGCCGGTAACACGGCCTGATTTTCCTCTGACTAACTCGGGAACGTCAGGGTTTTTCTTTTGCGGCATGATTGATGAACCGGTGCAAAAAGCATCAGGAATATCAATAAAATCAAACTGAGCACTTGCCCATAAGACCAACTCTTCAGAAAAGCGAGATAAATGCATCATGATTAAGCTACCCGCTGCAGTAAATTCAATCGCAAAATCTCTATCACTCACGGAGTCTAATGAGTTATTGGATGGGCGCGAAAAACCTAATAGTTCAGCTGTCATGTGTCTATCAATAGGGTAGCTTGTTCCTGCTAAAGCTGCGGCTCCTAGAGGCATAACATTAATACGTTTGCAGCAGTCTTGTAAGCGTTCTTTATCACGTGAAAGCATTTCAAACCAAGCCATTAAATGATGCCCAAAAGTAACGGGCTGGGCGACTTGTAAGTGAGTGAAGCCAGGCATGATAGTATCTGCCTCTTGCTCTGCTAAGTTTAATATACCTAATTGTAGGCGGGTTAGCTGGCTATCAATAACTTTAATTTCCTTGCGTAAATAAAGCCGAATATCGGTCGCAACTTGGTCATTTCTAGAGCGGCCTGTATGAAGTTTTTTTCCTGCTATACCAATTAAATCAGTTAATCGCGCTTCGATGTTCATATGCACATCTTCTTGCTGAATTGACCATTTAAACTCACCTTGCTCAATTTCTTTGGCAATAGTGGCTAGGCCTTTGATAATATCTTCACGTTCTGTTTCCGTTAGAATGCCGATTTTGCATAGCATTTTAGCGTGTGCCAGTGAGCCTTCAATATCTTCTATTGCCATCCGTTGATCAAAGTCAACGGAAGCGGTAAAAATTTCAACAAAAGCATCAGTTGCCTGAGCAAAACGAGCACTGGAAAGTTTGTCTGTATTAACTGTAGTCATGATTAAATTGTATCAGGGAATATTAAATACCTCCCCGTTAAACAAAGGGGGTGAGGAGGATTAAATAAACAATCCCCTAAGGCTCTTTTATTCAATAAAGAAGCTAAGTATTTATAATTAAAATGAACGATTATACCGTTAAATATAAGTAACATGATTATCTCTATAAAAAGCTGGCTAAAATAATTTCGAATCTTATGTCTAAGAGATTACAATAGGAGGTTTATTTGAAAGATATTTGGGTTTTGTTTTGGCAAAAAGAATAATTCGTATCGCAACACGTAAAAGTCCATTGGCATTGTGGCAGGCGGAACATGTTGCTGAAAGGTTGGAACAGGAATTTCCTGATGTAACGGCTGAGTTAGTAAAAATGGTGACCAAGGGTGATAAAATACTGGATGCCCCTTTAGCTAAAATTGGTGGAAAAGGCCTTTTTGTTAAAGAATTAGAGCAAGGTATGCTTGAGGGAAGTGCTGATATAGCCGTGCATTCGATGAAAGATGTGCCTGTTGAGTTTCCTGAAGGATTACATTTGTCTGCTATTTTAAACAGGGAAGACCCTACAGATGCTTTTGTTTCAAACAAATATAAATCATTAGATGAGCTACCTAAAAATGCAAAAGTAGGGACATCAAGCTTGCGAAGGCAGTGCCAGATTAAGGAACGGTTCCCTGATATTGAAATATTATCGTTAAGAGGTAATGTTAATACTCGGTTAGCAAAGCTAGATGCAGGGGAGTACGATGCAATTATTTTGGCTTCAGCTGGATTAAAACGGTTAGGAATGGGTGATAGAATTACTCAATGCCTAGATACGGATATCAGTTTACCGGCGATAGGGCAAGGCGCTGTAGGTGTTGAGTGTAGAATTGATGATCAAGAGATGAATGATTATTTAAATGTTTTACAGGATGAACAAACCACTATCCGAATAACAGCCGAGCGAGCAATGAATGAGCGCTTAAAGGGGGGCTGCCAAGTACCTATTGCTGGTTTTGCAGAAATACAAGGTGATCAGCTGGTGATGCGAGGTTTGGTCGGATCACCCGATGGGACTCTATTATATAGAGCAGAGCGAAAAGGTTCATTTGCCCAAGCTAAAGAAATAGGGGTTGAGATTGCAGAAGACTTATTGGCGCAAGGGGCTGATAAAATTCTTAAAGACTTATATCAGTGATTGAAA